>NZ_JAUBSH010000018.1:0-96169 GCF_036704705.1 Microcoleus sp. K1-B1
AGTTAGAGCGGCGGATTGAATTTTCTAAAGTTATGTCATTTTCTTATTAACAAAAATAGTTTTCTGCACCACTAAGCCGTTAGTTACAGGAGTATTTAGTACAGGAGGATCGATCGCCCGCATCAAAAACCAAATAGTCACTGATGTAGGGTGCGTTAGGGAAAACGATATTACCCGAAATCAGGGCACGGCAGTGCCGTTTCCCTACAAATCGGGCGATCGTTACATCCGATCCGTGCGATCGAGCGATCGACAAAATTGCTGTAGGGAAACCGCACTACCGTTTCCTGACTGCCATTTCCTTAGCCGCAGTTTTTTTTTAAGTCGCATAAATTTTCAGTAAATACCGATCTACACACTCGCCAAACCCAAAGTTAAAATATATTCAATAAAAAATAGCTCCTCCTAGCTGTTTTTTGGGCCAGCTAAATATCAGGGAGTGCATCTACGTGTCAATAAATAAAACGCTCAAAGGCAGAGCCACTACACCTGCCCCAGGTTTTACCATGATTGAGCTATTGATAATTATTTTAATCATAGGAATATTTAGTGCGATCGTCGCCCCCTCTTGGCTAATGTTTATCAACAACCACCGTTTAAAGCTATCACTCGATCGAGCTTATTGGGCAATGGAACTTGCCCGCAGCAACGCCAAACGAGACAAAATTTCATGGCAAGCCAGCTTCAAACAAGTAGGAGAAAATGTACAAATAGCCGTTCACCAAGCCGACATTCCCCCCGCCCAAGTAGCAACCAGTCAATGGAAAAACCTAGAACCGCAAATTCAAATAGATACAGTTATAAACGACAAAGGAGGATATGAAACGACACTACTTCCAGTAAATGAAAACAACGAGCAAAAAGAAAACGGCACAATCCGGCGAGTCATGTTCAACCACAGAGGTTGCCCCGTATCTCGAAGCGACCACGACTGCACGCTAACGAGTATAAGAGCCAAAGGAACCCTAACACTATATCATCCCAACTTAAGAAACAGCCAACGCTGCATCATCATCTCCACTCTCCTAGGACATAAACGCACCTCCAAAAGACAATCAAAACCCAACGAAAATAAAAGATATTGTTACTAACAGGGCGATGAATTATTTTGGGGGTAGGGAAACGGCATTGCCGTTTCCTCAATAGCCTTGTTGTCGATCGTCAAATTCGATGTCAATTCCTGACGCAACATCTCAGATATAGCGGTTCTCAAGCGTTGTGAGGTATGGGGCGAGTCCTATGCCCTATGCCCTAAGCTGTTCGACATTTAAAGGATGATTGTAGGGTGTGGAGCGTACATAAGCGTTTCCCTTGCAAGCGTAAGTGTTCTAGCTCGCGCACCTTACCTGCTTCGTTAGTCGTTTAAATGCGTAACAGCTTATTCCCTATGCCCTATGAGTACCTCATGTTACTGAGAAAGGCTATATAATCAACTACTTCTTACTCGGCGCAATCTTCTCAATAGAAATCAGCGCCTCCATCACTGACTCCACAATCGGCGCCGCCACCGTACCCCCCGAAGAACCCTCCTTCGGCTCATCAATCACCGCCAAAACCACATACCGAGGAGCCTCCACAGGCATGATCCCCACAAAGCTAGTAATAATCGCCTTGTCAGAATAACCCCCACCAGCATTAGCTTTTTGAGCCGTACCCGTTTTTCCAGCAATCCGATACCCAGGAATTTGTGCAGCTTTCCCCGTACCACCATCAACCACAGTTTCCATCATTTCTAACACCTGCTTAGTAGTTTCCGGCGAAAAAACCTGCTTAGGAACCGGCCTGGGAAGCTTCCAATAAGCTTCACCGTCCCTATCAAAAAGTCCCCGCACAACGTGAGGAGTCACTAACTTGCCACCATTAGCCAAAGCGCCGTTAAGCTGCACCAACTGCATCGGAGTAATCGAAAAACCTTGCCCAAAAGCCGTAGTAGCAACTTCCACCGGAGAATTAATAAATTGCTCTCGATTTTTAAGCTGACTGGTTACTTCAAAAGGCAAATCAGTTCCTGCAGTTTGTCCGAGTCCGAGTTTTTCTAAAGCTTGATAGTAAAGAGAAGCTTTCATACTTCTCATTACGTGTACCATTCCCACATTGCTAGAATGTTTCAAAATCTCAGTAACAGTGGAAGGGCCGCGCGCGCCTACGAATTTGTAATCGGAATTTTGGATAGTCCAACCATCCATGTAAATCCGACCTTCGTCCTTAAACACAGTATTAGGTTTCACCGCACCTGCTTCCAGAGCGATCGCCACATTAATCGCTTTAAAAGTCGAACCAGGCTCATAAACATCAGTTACAGCCCAATTTTTATAGCGCGACAAATCGAAATTAAAATATTGATTCGGGTCATAAGAAGGTTCCGCTACAACTGACAGCAATTCGCCGTTACGGGCATCCATCACAATAACTGTGCCCCGCTTCGCATTGTGTTGCTTCATTTTTTCCTTTAGGGCAACTCGGGCCGCCCGCTGCAAGCGACTGTCGATCGTCAATTGCAATTTCAAGTCATCAAGCTGCACAAATCCTGCCGTCAGCCGATCGGGAACCCAATCCCCATTGCTCGACCTGCTAAACTGAATCGACGGCATTGATCGTTCCAACAAATTCTGCTGGCTGTATTCCACCCCGG
Organism: Microcoleus sp. K1-B1; assembly: GCF_036704705.1. Classification (NCBI taxonomy): domain Bacteria; kingdom Bacillati; phylum Cyanobacteriota; class Cyanophyceae; order Oscillatoriales; family Microcoleaceae; genus Microcoleus; species Microcoleus sp. K1-B1. The sequence continues at coordinate 2,633 of NZ_JAUBSH010000018.1, forward strand.
CTTGTCCCTTCCGTTCCCCGTCCACATAACCGAGGATATCCGCCGCCAACTCCTGCTGCGGGTAAAAACGCTGCTGCTGCCGCAGCAACTCCAAGCCATCGACCAGACTCTCTTTAATTTGCATCTGAGCGACGCGATCGGCAACCTCTTGAGGCAGAGACTCCGCAATTGTAATACCGCTTTCAGCAAGATTAAACCTGCGTATCAGTTCAGTCTCCGACGTAGTACCCGGACTCAGTTCGATCGCCAGCATCGGAGCCAATTTAGCAGCAATTTCCGCCTTCGAGTGGTTAAACAACTTCGGGTGAGCGTAGAGCGTGTACACCTGTCTGTCGATCGCCAAAACATTCCCTGCGCGGTCAATTATCGGGCGTCTCGGTACAAACGGCTTCGTTTTGAGAGTTTGCTGCTGCTCGGCCTGTTTACGCAGCGCCGGAGCTCGCGTCACCTGCAAATAAAACAAATTCACAGCCAGCCCCAGCCCCCCCAGCATCAACACCGCCCACACCGCCCACAAACGGAACTTGCTGCGCTTTAAACGCTCCACCGGTCGCCCCCAAGATGCAGCCGTCTGTTGTGGCGATCGGCCGAAACTGCCGGAAGATCTAGGTTTGGCTGGTTTTTCCCACCCAGTGTGATCGCCCGCCTGTTTTGTGCGTTTGAAATTCGGCGATCTGTAGCGGTCAAAACGGGGGTCGTAGCTCATGGCATTAAAAATTCAATAGCAAGTTAGAGCGTTTTAGAATTTAGAATTTAGATTCTCGAAGATAAAATTCAACACTTGGGAATGAGCAGTCCCTATTAGGGTTTGGAGCAGACCTACAATTGGATTCTGTTTTTTGAAGTGGTCTTAATTATTTTTAATCTGTAACTTACGGTGGGAAGCAGAAAATCGATCGCGACTTGCAAAAAAGTCAAAAAAGAAATTAGATCCTCCAATTCTCAAGCCCTCGGACACTCAGGCCCTCGGGCGCTCTCGGCTTTGACACAGGTTTAATAGCCCAGCGGTGTTTCCACACCGGCTCGACTCTTGAGAGCGGGCTCAGAATTTGGTGCCGCAACGGGCGATCGAGTTTCAGGGGCCGGCTGCAAGAAAATCGTGTCCCCAGGATTCTGTGGAACCAAACCGGTTTCGGAATTTTGGGCTTCTTTAGCAAGTTGGTGTTTCAAGACTTCGCTAGAAGCACTCAATTGCTGTTCCCGGAGACGCAGAGTTTCCAGTTTTTGATACTCCTGACTCCAGCGCTGCTCGCCGTAAACTGTCAAGCCGTAGAGACTCAGAGCACCGCCCAAAAGCATAAGCGCTAGCACTGAGGAGGCGCGCTGTGCCTGCAGGAGCGATCGCAACCACACTGGCTGCTGCTGGCGATTGGGCAAGACTTTCAGCACTGATGCGGACGATCGAGCCTGAGCCTGTTCGTCGTTTGCTGGCGAGTAGTTGGGCAATACCGGCCCTGTCTTCGCCCGCCTAGCTTTGGCAATAGAAGTAACTTTGCTTTTGGCTGGGCCAGAAGCGGGCTTGCGGGTCGATCGGGAGCGGGGAGAATCCGGGGATCTGATAGCAGCGGTCATAAAGTTCACCAATACGTAAAGTGGGGTAGCTTAAGCTTGATTGAGGTTAAGAGTTTTTTGTCTCCCAGATCGCCAGTGGTGGCTATCTGCGTTCGATCGGTTATCCTTACCAAGGATACCTCACAAGCCAACCAACCCATCCTACCACTGGTCTCTTTGACTTCAGGATTTGCCAAAAAAAAGAAATCTTTGCTGGTTAGCGATAATCTATGTGAAATTTATTAATAAATGCAGTATTGTAATCAACGAGCGAATCGTTGAGCTATTCGTGCCAGCATTGTTTCTCAAGTACACTATTCCCTTCCTTGCGATGGGTTTTCAATGTTAAGGAGTTTTTATGAACAAGGGATTAATTCGTTTGACTTTGGTAGTGGGCTTGGCAGTCGCCCTCGGCGCCTGCGGAGGTCCAGAGGCCAACGAGGGCGCTAGCCCAAGCCCCTCTCCGGGCGGCCCTGGCACTACTACTACTACTCCTCCTGCTGCTTCTTCTCCATCTCCAAAGGCTAGTCCAACTACTAGCCCTGCCCCTGCTCCTAAAAAGACTCCCTAACTAGGGCTATCCCGGAGTTTGTGCCCAACGAGCCTAGCCTCGGGGTGAAAAATGGTTCGCTCCTCGCATTTTTTCATCTCATCGGTCTAGGTCTCAAGTTGGGTGTTAGTTATTGTCTGATGCTTTTACTACTAAAGTTCAGTACGTCCCCTTACAGCAGCAAAGTCGGCTGATTCGCTGCGTTACAAGATCATTCCCTTTCAAGTAAAAAATTTTACTCCCGGCCTGCACGTTTTGAAACTCAAGCCTGTGACAGGAAGTTTCAGGACATTGCCAGTGCTGCTGCCTCAACTGAATATCAACCGGAGGCAAGGGAGACTCGACGCAAATTTTGCACTTGATCGAGTCTCCCTTGCCATCCCCGCCGCTGTTACCCGCAGACGAGAGAACAGCCAGCAAAGACTTGGAGGCTCGAAAACTGGCGGGAGGAAAGCATCGCCATTACTAATCGACTTGTTGACTACGAGTTTCGCGCCGGTGTCGGCAAGCAAATTGATCGGTGTGTTTTTTTGAGCCAGTTTAGTGATTAATTGGCGCCGCGCCAGTTCGGTATTAACCCTGCCTCGGCAAAACTCGCTCCAGTGGCGCCTGAGTGCTGCTTTCAACCTATTGCACCGTCGATCGTAGGCGATGCCTTGAGCAGGGCAGATATTGCTTGCTGTTGTCGCCATGCTGAGTCCTTTAGCTTTGATTCCTCAATACCGAGTTAAGCATCCTTCGGTGTTTGAGCGTATTGCCCAAATTCACGGGCTTTGTGGGCCAACCCAGCCTCCAGGATGTGAAAGTCTACCGATCGGGCGATGCTCCCTGCCTGAAAATTCCAGGTAAACTATTAACTGCTGCCCAGCACTTACAGGCTTGACCGTCCTGCTGCGGCAAATCGACAATAGTTTGAAAACTTTTGAAAACTTTTGAAAAGCTCAGATATCACATATTAAATAATAAGTCAAGGAAATTTGGGAAAAATATAAATTTTTCAATTTGTTTTAATATTTCTATACTTAGATGTTAGCAGTAAAACCCCAGCTCTGCCGCCGGCAAGGCAACAGCCTGCTGTGTGTGCAAGGGCGCGCGCTGGAGCTGCTGCAGGCAAGATCATGCTAATCAGTGGTAGGATCAGCGATCAAAAATGTATCGAAATGTAAAGTGCAGCGCCGCTCTAGGTTTTGAAAGCCATTTAGTTAAAAGATTGAGGTAAGTAGTTTTATGCCCGCGACCGTCCCCTTTGAACAGATTGACCGCATTGTTTGGAATCAGCACCACGATCCATTTGAAGTGCTAGGCCCTCACGCGATCGAAGAAAATGGCAAAAAAGTCTGGGTCGTCAGAGCTTATCTGCCGAATGCGGATGCGGTATCGGTAGTTTTGCCGGAGGCCAGGGCCCAATACCCGATGAAATCAGAGCATCACCCTCACTTTTTTGAATGTACGATCGACACCCCAGAACTAGCAAACTATCAATTGCGGGTCAAAGAAGGGGAACACGAGCGCTTCATCTACGATCCCTACGCCTTTCGATCGCCCAAACTCACAGAATTCGACCAGCACCTATTCTCAGAAGGCAATCATCACCGGATTTATGAAAAACTCGGGGCGCACCTCACCGAAGTAGGCGGCATCACAGGAGTATATTTTGCCGTTTGGGCTCCGAATGCTCGCAATGTCTCTGTTTTAGGAGATTTCAACTATTGGGACGGCCGCAAACATCAAATGCGGAAATCGCAAAACGGCATCTGGGAATTATTTATTCCGGGACTATCCGTGGGAACTTCCTACAAATACGAAGTGAAAAATCAAGACGGACATCCCTACGAAAAGTCCGATCCTTACGGTTTCCAACAAGAAGTGCGGCCGAAAACAGCATCAATTGTCACCGACTTAGACACCTACACTTGGCACGATAGCGCTTGGATCGAAAAGCGGCGGCACACAGACCCACTGACGCAGCCGATTTCGGTTTACGAATGCCACATCGGTTCTTGGCTGCACGCCGCTACTGACGAACCCGCCGTGCTACCAAATGGGGAAATAGAACCCCCCGTGCAGGTTTCGGAACTCAATCCCGGGGCGCGTTTTCTGACTTACCGGGAATTAGCCGATCGGCTGATACCCTACGTCAAAGATTTGGGATTCACTCACATCGAAATGCTGCCCATCGCCGAACATCCTTTCGACGGTTCTTGGGGCTATCAAGTAACCGGCTATTTCGCCCCAACTTCCCGCTACGGCAAACCTGAAGATTTCATGTATTTTGTTGACCAGTGCCACGCCAACGGCATTGGCGTACTGGTGGACTGGGTACCGGGACATTTCCCCAAAGACGGCCACGGCTTGGCTTTCTTTGATGGAACTCACTTGTACGAACACGCCGACTCCCGCAAGGGCGAACATAAAGAGTGGGGAACCCTAGTATTTAACTACGGCCGCAACGAAGTGCGGAATTTCCTAGTATCAAACGCTCTATTCTGGTTTGACAAGTACCACATCGACGGGATTCGCGTAGATGCCGTAGCCTCGATGCTTTATTTGGATTACTGTCGCGAACCTGGAGAATGGCTGACCAACCAGTACGGGGGCCGGGAAAATATCGAGGCTGCAGATTTTCTGCGTCAGGCCAATCACGTCATTTTTAGCTATTTCCCAGGGGCGCTGTCGATCGCCGAAGAATCTACCTCTTGGCCGATGGTATCTTGGCCGACCTATGTAGGGGGTTTGGGCTTCAACCTGAAGTGGAACATGGGTTGGATGCACGATATGCTCGACTATTACCACATGGACCCGTGGTTCCGCCAGTTCCACCAGAACAACATCACTTTCAGTATGTGGTACAACCACAGCGAGAATTTCATGCTGGCTTTGTCCCATGATGAAGTAGTGCACGGCAAAGCCCACATCATCGGGAAAATGCCAGGAGACGAATGGCAAAAGTTTGCAAACGTGCGGTGTTTGTTTACTTTTATGTTTACTCATCCCGGAAAGAAAACGATCTTTATGGGGATGGAGTTCGGCCAGTGGCACGAGTGGAACGTTTGGGGGGATTTGCAGTGGCAGTTGCTGCAATTCGAGCCGCACCAAAAGTTGAAGCTGTTTTTTAAAGATTTGAACAATTTGTACCGCAGCGAAACGGCACTTTACAGTCAAGATTTTGCTGAGGATGGGTTTGAGTGGATTGATTGCAGCGACAATCGACACAGCGTCGTGGCATTTGTGCGCCGAGAGAAGGATGGCGACGAGTTTGTGGTGACGGTGTGCAATTTTACGCCGCAGCCGCACTCTCACTATCGCGTAGGAGTGCCGGAACCAGGTTTCTATACGGAGTTGTTTAACAGCGACGCGCGGGAATACGGCGGCAGCAATATGGGGAATTTGGGGGGCAAGTGGACTGAGGAGTGGTGGTTCCACAACAGTGCTTATTCGATCGACTTGTGTTTGCCACCTTTGGGGGTGTTGATTTTAAAGCTTGATCGGGCAAAAACAACAGCAAAATCTCAAGAGTTTTAAGTTGTGAGTCGTGAGAGTTTTGAGTTAAGAATCAAAGCTTTATTAAACCTAAAACTTTGAGGGTATTTAGAAACCCGGTTTCTTGGACAAACCGGGTTTTTTCTGTTTTGTTGTTGCGAAAAAAGGAAGTTCTGCAACGGATTCGCTTTCTTCGGATTTAAGGAGTTTCATATTAATTCCGGTTGCATCGGAATGATTTAACCGCAGAGTACGCAGAGATCACAGAGGAAGAGAAGAGAGAGATGAATAATTTCGATGCACAGGGAAAGGATATAATAACTCTTCTAAATACTTAGGCTACCCATCGAGTCCGATCGGCGGGGGAACCGCGAGGGTATAAGTTCCAAATACTACCGCTAGGCGAGCGTACCTCTTACCAATTTTTAATTTCGAGTATCGGAAGCGCCAAGATTATAAGAAACTTTTGACGGCTCAACTGTTACTACTTCCGAAATAGATTGTTCTGCCGCTACATCTAAAGTTGGCAGTGGTAGATGCTTCATTTCCCAAACTTTCAGCAAAATTAGATATTCATAAAAAGCTTGCAGCGTGCACCAAGCCAATCCCGCTTGGCCGTCAAGAAATCCGCCAAGTAAAATATACATATAGAAAAAGCGCACCACAGGCCGCAAAGGCAAGCGCAAAGAAAAATCTTTCAAAGCGCGGCGCCTTTCCACCTCCGACGCGCCAAACAATAAATCCCACCAATTTACTTGACCCGCTTCTAATTGACGCAGAGTTTCAGCCGCCTCGTCAGTCGAGTAGCGGTTGTGCTTTTCAATCCAGCGGGAAAGACCTTTGCTGCAAGTATAGTGAGGGTAAGTTTCCTTCAAAAAGTGAGTAGGCCCGTTGCAGACTTCCCGTTCAGTGTGACCGTAGTCAGTAAACCACACTCGGTCTTTGCGAAAGAGACGCATTTGATAGCGGGGATATTGAGTGCTGCGGCGAATCCAGCGCTCCATAAATATTACTTTTTCAGCTACGTAATAGCCGATATATTCTTGAGTTTCGATCGCCTTTAAGCATTCAGCAAACAGTGCAGGCGTCATCCGCTCGTCAGCTTCGAGGATGTACACCCATTCGTACTTGCATGGGACTTCTTGGAGCATCCAAGTCCGCTGGCGTCCGTGAGTTTCAAAGCGGTGCTGCACTGTTTGCACGGCATAGTTCTGAACAATCTCAAGGGTGCGATCGGTGCTGAAAGAGTCAACTACAATGATATCGTCACAAAGCAGTGCCGATTCAATGCAAGCGGCGATATCAATCTCTTCGTTGTAAGTCAGAATATAAATTGAGAACATTCCCAGCTTTCAGTAAGGGCAAACTATTGGGTAAACAAACTATTTCTCAGGGATGTCTCGACCAGCGCGATCCCTGCCAGCGCTGGTCAATTTTTGCGGCGGCCGAACCGCAGAATTCCCATGCTTCTCAATCCCGTCCAACCAACAGTAATGTAGCCGATCGCTAACAGCAAACTGCTGATTCCCGTCTGCAAACTCGAATTTCTCGATCGAGTTCTTAACTCTTTCTCTTTTTGTTGCTTGCGGGTGCGAATCTCGTTGCGAGCTTGAGTGGGAAGTGATTGAGCTTGCTGTTCCAGGAACTTGTCGAGGGCTTTCGGGTCATTTTTCGACTGCTCAAGCACAGCTTTCAATTCCTTGGGAACCTCTGGACTCTTGAGTGCTTCTTGCAGCTTCCCGTCGTCTTCCAGCAGCGCTCCTATCTGGCTGCGACGCTGGCTTTTGAGCTGTTCTACCTGAGCTTTAAATTGAGGGCTTTTAAGTTGTGCCTCAAGTTGACCTTCCGCTTGTCCGGCTTCTTGATCGACTTGAGCCAGAGCATCCTTGAGTTCCAAACGAGTATTGTTGAGGTGAACGGGAACCAGAGATAGGTAAACTAGACCTAACAAGCTGGAAATCAACAGCGCCCAGAATCGCAAGTCCAGCCAAACATTGCGTCGCTCAATAGAGACTCCACTGCTGCTGTCCACCCAAAAGCCAGTCATCAGGAGGGCGATACCTATCAAAGGAATAATGCCCTTGTCAACTATCTGAGTTGCAGCAGTCAACTGCCAGCCTCGATTGAGAAGGTCTGAACTTTCTCCCGGCAGCGACAGAACAATGCAGTCAAGCAAAGCAGAGAGAATCAAGATAATCCCGACTACTTTTAGAGTTCGAGCAGCTACTGAAGAAAATTGACGGCTATTACTTGCTTTCATAATTCGTGTTAGATAATTCTACACCGTTAGATTCAAGGGGGTAGTTGAGTGGATTTTGTTGAACGAGTTTAGCTATTTTCCACCAAAATAGCTGCTTCGGGTACTGAACTCGACTTTCCTCTGCGTTTTCACAGGCTGCGGTTGCGACCCAAAAGGTCGAGTTTCTGCACAGCTATAGAGAGTTGGACACAGGAGGCTGTGCGCTTCTGGGTTGGCTGTAAAGCTTCGTCCAGATTGCGCCCAGAAACGGCAGCAAGCAACTGCTGGCTTCTTCTATAGTCTGACGAATCCAGCGTAAAGATAAGTTCTGCACGCTTGGGTTCTAGCTTTTAACTAGCTTTCGCTCGCGTGGCGGTGTCAGAAATAAGAGACACAGGAGGAGCGCGTTTCGTTGGGTTTCACCCCCTAGGGCTCTCACTCCCCGATTGCCTGCCCGATGCGGTGGAACTAAATCCCTTGTCTTATAGTAATTGATATAAGAGAGGGCGGGAATAAATAATTGTTTACCAACCTTTTTAACATCCAATTACCAACAGCAGGATATGGCAGTTACCGATAGACGGTAGCTGTTTTTTTACTTGGAAATTATGTCTGCCAAATCTGCTTTGTTGTTGGTAGTTTTTACTGAGTCAGTAGGCTTTAAAAATTACCAGTTACTAATTAATAGTTACGTATAGTTAACTATTAATTAGTGGGAGATTGACTGATTGATTTTTTAAGAACGAAAGTGCAAACTATCACATTTTTTGGTAGGATAATTTTGAGCGCTGTTCAAATTGGGTGGTAATGACTGCAATGATTTCTGATGTTTATACGTTGAGAGAACTTGAAAGATCGATCGCATCCGATCCGGACAAGTGGCGTCCGATCGTGTTTACTAACGGGTGCTTCGATATCCTGCACTGCGGTCACGTCCGCTATTTGCAGGCGGCAAAAAATTTGGGGCGATCGCTCGTGGTGGGATTGAATAGCGACGCCAGCGTGCAAGCTATCAAACCGCAGCAGCCGGGATTGCCACCCCGCCCGATCGTACCGGAAAATCAGCGAGCCGAAGTGTTAGCCGCTCTCAAACCAGTAGACGCCGTAGTGATTTTTTCCGAAATTACAGCAACTAAACTGATAAATATCCTGAAGCCTGATATATACGTTAAAGGAGGCGACTATCAAGTCGAAACTCTGCCGGAAGCACCGGCTGTTATCGCCGGAGGTGGCAAGATTTCCTTGATCGAAATAGAAGTTCCGAGTTCTACCAGTGCGATCGTCAAACGCATTTTACAATTAGGTACTTAACCCTCGATCGCAAACAGCAAACAGTGAGCTAAACTCAGAAGTTGCCCCATCAAAAAACACGCTTGATCCGCGCGTGCGAAGCTATCCCGTAGGGAATCGCTCGTACAACTTCATTCCAATTGCTAAGCAGGAGATAATTTTAATGGAACTCACAAGCAATAACACGATCGCGGAAATCCTACAAAGACACAAAGCAGAGTTACTAGCCGACTGGCTCAAAGAACTGCAAAATACCGGGCTGCGGCGGGACGACTTGATGAGAGCCAAAGAATTGCGCTCCGAGTGTCAAGAGTTCCTGCAATTACTCCACATTGCAGTCGGGCACGGTAACTTTAGCGACATCCAGACACCCGAATGGGAAAATATGCGGATGTTGCTAGCAGAAGTTTCGCGATCGCGCGTTCAGAGAGGCTTTACTCCCTCAGAGATAGCGAGTTTCATTTTATGCTTCAAAAAGCCATTGTTCGATCGGCTTTGTCATGAACTCACAGAAAACCGCGACGCACTTGTCGAACAACTTTGGCTTTCCACCAGTTTATTAGATCAGCTTGGCCTTTGGGTGACAGAAATTTTTCTCAAAGCTCGCGAAGAAGTCATCGAACGCCAGCAGCAAGAAATGCTCGAATTGTCAACACCCGTAGTCAAACTTTGGCAAGGCATTCTCGCTTTACCAATGATCGGGACTCTCGACAGTGCCCGCACTCAAATAGTAATGGAAACTCTGTTACAAGAAATCATGGAAACCGGCTCAGAATTTGCGATTTTAGACATTACAGGCGTGCCGACTGTTGACACTTTAGTTGCTCAACATTTATTAAAAACTGTAGCCGCCGCCCGTTTAATGGGTACTGAGTGCATCATCAGTGGCATTCGCCCGCAAATAGCTCAAACCATAGTTCACTTGGGAGTTGACTTGCAGGATATTCTCACAAAAGCGACTTTAGCAGATGCTTTTAAAGTTGCCTTGCAGCGCCAAGGTTTAACTATAAAAAATCTTAAAGAGGAAAGATAAACATATTGCAGTCTGACAGAAAAACAGAAGTAAAACTTAAGAAGTAGGTGAATTTGTGGAACGAATACCGATTCTTCAAATGGGAGAATTTTTGCTAGTAACAATTCAAGTAGATATGCACGATCGCTTAGCAATGACGCTGCAAGATGACCTGACGAACCGCATCGTCAAAACAGGTGTCAAAGGTGTGTTAATAGAAATTTCTTCTCTCGAAATTGTTGATTCTTTTATCGGTCGCATTATCAACAATATCGCTAGTATGTCGCGAATTTTAGATGCGGAGACAGTTGTGGTCGGGATGCAGCCAGCGGTTGCTATTACGCTCGTTGAGTTGGGGCTTTCCCTGACAGGAGTTCGCACAGCTTTAAGCGTTGAAAAGGGCATGATTTTGTTAAGAAAATCCTTGGGTTTGTCTGTTGACGAGCAAGCGTAAGCAGTCGATTAATTGTCCCCTGACTGAGGCAGAGGCAGTCAAGAAACCTAGTTTGTTTGTAAATACCTTGTTGACCAACTGAAGATTTCTTAGGACAGGGCTTACGCACTCAAGGGGGTTAAATCAAGGGTTTGAGATTCCTGCACTATGTTCTCTTTTGAGAGAAAATCTTAGTAAGTGCGTAAGTCCTATTAGGAGAAACTAAGTTGATGATCGTAAGTCCTATATTTTGGGGAGAAGTTCTATTTTGGTACAGTAGCCGCCATGTCAAAACGTGAGACACTAGAAATCCGATCGTCATCCGATATAGTCCACGTCCGACAGCAAGTGCGAACTTGGGCTGTAGCAATGGGATTCGGTTTACTAGACCAAACTAAAATCGTTACCGCAGCCAGCGAACTCGCCCGTAATACTGTAGAGTACGGCAAAGGGGGAACTGTAACTCTCGAAACACTGCAATTAGGCACGCGCAAAGGGCTGAGGCTTATATTTGAAGACAAGGGCCCGGGAATTCCAGACATCGAATTGGCAATGACTGACGGTTATACTTCTAATCACGGTTTGGGTTTGGGACTCAGTGGTTCCAAGCGGTTGATGCACGAATTTGAGATTGTTTCCAAAGTGGGTAAGGGGACTAAAATTGCGATCGTCCGCTGGCGCTGAGTAAGTAATACGATTTGAGAGTTGAGATTTTAGATTAAAGCATTGGGAATAGACCTCTTGCAAAAAAAATCTATGTTACAATTAAAGGCTTTGAGTTTTAGACCTGAGAGCTAACGCCCGGCATCACCCGCGCCCCTACGCAACGTACATGAGAGGCATCGTGAAGGGGCGTCGGGTGCATGCCGTTGTTAGGCGGCTTACTTGAGAGAACCGCGAAAGATTCCCGGCTCAGAGCCCTCAATAATCGTAGCTCCAACCGTCCTCGCGTACCACTCAATCGGACCTGCCCAGCCGATCACCGCATAAGCATACCGTTCCGCCGCCATCGCATGAAGGCAAGTCAGTAGAAGAGCCGTACCGATGCCACAATCTCGACGCTCTTCACGCACGCCTATCGGACCGAACACCCCTCTGGCAACGACATCGTAACAAGCAAATCCGAGCAGAATTTCGGACGGCGAATTATATGGGTCGGCGGTTGGGATGTGGGCCGGGTCTTTCTCAACAGCGACGTATAGAGTGGGCGGTCGCTGCTCAAGCGCGATTTCGCAACCATTACCCCAATTGGGATGGATATGTTCGCGTACCCACTCGGCTATCTGATGCTTTTCACCCGGATGCGCTCGACGTATCTCCACGCCTTTTGTTTTCAGACCAGCCAAAGCTGGCGCGAGGTCTGGGAGGGCATATAACTTGACGAGCATATCCGCCATACGATTAGCCTCATTAAATCTTCAACCTTCGTCGCAATGTCCGCTCTACACAGATTGCCGCCTAACTCATAATTTTCAAGTGCTGATATAACCTGCAATCTGCTCCACTTAAGCCAAACCTTTGATTATAGCATAAAATTATTTTGCAAGAGGTATAATGAGTGAGGACGATCGGGGTTTGGAGGTTGCGTATAGTTGTATTATTTTTTTAATTGGTATAAATAGCAACCAGCAAAGCCAAGAAGTGATTCTTGGCATCCCACACCATACCCGGAGAGGGTTGGCGTATGGAGGATTTCATTATGAGAACTGATAAAAAATGATAGATGCCGTAGCCTTGCCCGTAACAGAAGAAAGTCAAGTCGGAGAAGCGCGGCGAATCGCAGTCGCCCTGGCGGCCGAAGTCGAATTTAACGAGACCGATCGCGGTAAAGTGGCAATTGTTACCACCGAAGCAGCAAAAAACCTGGTCAAGCACGCCCGCGAAGGAGAACTTTTGCTGCGAACATTAAAAACAACGGCAGGATATAGCATTGAAATATTAGCGCTGGATCGGGGGCAGGGAATGGCAAATGTCGCGTTGTGTCTGCGGGACGGTTTTTCTACAGCGGGAAGCCCTGGAACTGGACTGGGGGCAATTCAACGCCTCTCTACTTTTTTTGATATTCATTCTGTACCAAAACTGGGGACAGCTTTATTAGCGCGGCTGGAACCGACCCAAAATAGCCGGGAAGCATCCCAAAAAAGCAATTACTTAGAATTAGGGGTTATTCACTTGCCAAAAGCAGGAGAGCAAATTTGCGGCGATTCGTGGGCGACAGAAAATCACCTTGACAAAAACCTGATCTTAGTTGCAGACGGGCTCGGCTACGGGGATTTGGCGGAAGAAGCATCTGGCGAAGCAGTGCGGGTATTTGAGGAAAACGCCAAACTCGGGCCGAAAGCAATTTTAGAGAAGGCGCACGCTGCTTTAAAAAATACCAGAGGAGCGGCTGCGGCGATCGCCCAAATCGATCGTACCCAACAAACAGTTTGTTTTGCCGGAATTGGCAACATCAGCGGTGTAGTTGTCACAGATAACCAAAGCCGTAGCATGGTTTCCTACAACGGCACAGTTGGACATATGATGCGAAAAGTAGCAGAATTTGTCTATCCTTGGTCGCAGCAGTCCCTACTCATCATGCACTCCGACGGTTTGGCGGCGCAGTGGAATTTAAACCGCTACCCGGGTTTAGCCTCCAGACATCCTGCTTTAATCGCAGCCGTGCTCTACCGGGACTTCAAACGCACTCGCGATGACATGACAGTTATAGTAGCCAAGGTGAGAGAAGCAGCGTGAGTTATCCAATCCTGACGACGGAAGTCCGCTTTGAACAAGACATCGTACAAGTACGCCAAAGAGCTCGCCAAATTGCTAAAGGGCTGGGATTCGATTCCCAAGTACAAACCCGCATTGCCACAGCAGTTTCCGAAATTGCCCGCAATGCTTTCAAATATGCAGGCGGTGGCAAAGTAGAATTCATTGTGGAAGGGGAATCGCCCCAAATTTTTCGGACTCGGATTTCTGACACCGGGCCGGGAATTGCTGATTTACCGGCTGTGTTAAGCCCCAATTTTCGATCGCAAACCGGCGCGGGACTCGGTTTAGCAGCAGCGAAACGGTTGATGGACGAAGTGAAAATCGACTCGGCGCCCGATCGCGGAACGGCTGTACAATTAATTAAACAGTTTTCCAAAAATATGCCGGCGCTGAGTGCGATCGAACTAAATCAATTAGTTGACAAACTAGCGCGCCAAATTCCCGAAGATCCCTATGCCGAAATTCAGCAGCAAAATCAAGAATTACTACGCACTTTAGACGAACTCCGCCAGCGTCAAGAAGAACTCGTACAATTAAATCAACAACTAGAAGATACCAATCGCGGAGTTCTGGCACTTTACGCCGAATTGAACGATAAGGCAGAATCTCTCCGGCGCGCCAGCGAACTCAAAACCAGCTTTCTCTCCAATATGAGCCACGAGTTTCGCACTCCGCTAACGGCAATTATGAGCCTTTCGGAAATATTGTTAAATCGCCTCGACGGAGAACTTTCAGACGAACAGGACAAGCAAGTAAATTACATTTACAAATCCGCCGAGTCTCTCGCAGAACTTGTCAACGACTCGTTAGATTTAGCCAAAGTCGAAGCCGGAAAACTAACTGTTCGCTTGGCTGATTTTGAAGTCGAAGATTTGTTCAGCGCCCTGCGAGGAATGATGCGCCCCCTGCTTCCCCAAAACTCTGCCGTTTCTCTAATTTTTGAATATCCTCTCGAACTTCCAATCCTCACAACTGACGAGGGAAAAGTTTCTCAGATTTTGCGAAATCTGATTTCTAATGCCCTCAAATTTACCGAAGCAGGTGAAGTTAGAGTTGCTGCGGAAATAGGAGAGGAGGGAACAGTTACTTTTTTAGTGGCAGATACGGGCATTGGCATTTCTCCACGCGACCAAAGGCGGATTTTTGAAGAATTTGTCCAAATAGAAAATCCCTTGCAGAAGGGCGTCAAAGGCACCGGCTTGGGATTGTCTTTGTGCAAAAAACTGGCGGAATTTCTGGGGGGAAGTATTGAAATCACAAGTTCACCCGGAGTGGGTTCGACTTTTTTTGTCACACTGCCGATTCTGTATCCGGGAGAGGAAGAAAACCCTTTGGAAATGTCCGCTGCTAAGGGAGATAAAAAATCGCTAGCAAGCGCAAATTCTCGTAGCTTGCGGGGTTCCGGGCGATCGCCAGCGGCGGATTCAGCAGCCAAAGTTTTGATTGGGGAGGATGAAGATAGTTTTTCGGTATTTGCTGAAAAATTTGTTGGCAGAAATTCCTTGTACTGCGATATAAACACCCAGGGTGCTGCAAATTTGCGATCGGCGGCTCTTTGAGCAACCGCAAGCAAGTTTTATCGACATTATGATACCGGATCTGACGGATTTTGAGGTTTGGGAAGGGTTGAAATGCGATCGAACTACTTGTCAAATACCTGCTATCGTGATGAATTCAAAACATTTTGGGTTACATCACTTTTTTGCTGTGCGGGATGCTAGGACTTCACGATAAAAAATATTATTCCGATGCGAAGGGAAACGATATCAGGCATTGTAGCTTTTGAGGACTGAAGTCCGATGCTGCAAACCTAATTATATTTTTTGTCCAGATTTTTATATGGTTCGTAAGAGAGTTAATTTAGAGCAGGCAAGATTTATTTAATTTGCAACAGAATTTAACCTTTGTGCTGTAAAATGTAGCAGTTCTCAGTTGCCGACTATATAGTAGGGACTTACCGAGGGCCTATTTTCGTGTCGGCGATCGGCTAAAATCCATGATAAATCTCATTCTTAGCAAAGTCTCGATTAATAGACCTCTTGCAAAAATAATTAGGACGGGCAAGATGCCCATCCCACAAGAGTTATTTTTTCTTGTGGGATGGGCATCTTGCCCGTCCCATCAATTGAGGAAAAGGATTTTTGCAAGAGGTCTAATAAAAATAATGCAACAGTATGCCAGTAATCCAAACCCATACAAAATAAGCCATTCCGAATTCTAAAATCTAAAATCTAAAATCTAAAATCTAAAATCTAAAATCTAAAATGGTATGACTTTCATCTCCCTTCAATATGCGCTGTTTCTGTTAGTTTTGTTCGCGGCTTACTGGTTGGTTCCGCTGCGGTGGTGGCGGCTGTTCATCATGTTGGCGGGTAGTTTAATTTTTTACGCTTCGCTGCAAATTTGGTACATTCCTCTGCTGTTAGTCGGTGCTTTGTTTAATTACTGCTTGGCGATGGCGATTGGGGAACCTCTGGATTGGCGGATTGCTAATGAATCTTGGAACCGCCGCCGTTTGTTGCTGCTGTGGATAGGTATCTGCCTGAATGTGTTGCTGCTTCTGGGCTTTAAGTATGTGCCTTTTTTATTGAGTTCGATCGGCACTTTGTTCAATTGGCCTTTTGCTATCGACGGGGCTGACTGGGTGAAAAGTCACGTCATCGCACCCCTAGGATTGAGTTTCTTTTGCTTTGAGTGCATTGCTTATTTGATTGACGTGTACCGAGGCGCGCCTGCTGCTACTTCGCTGCTGCACTTTGCTGCTTACAAGTTGTTTTTTCCAAAACTGATTTCCGGCCCGATTACTCGGTATCACAACTTGATCTATCAACTGAAAACCCAGCAATTTCCGACGCCCGATCGCATTTCTGAGGGACTTTGGACGATCGCCTTTGGTGCAGTAAAAAAAGGTCTTTTCGCAGATAACTTAGGAATTTATGTCGATTTAAGTTTTACCAACTTGCAGCGGGCGGGTAGCGAGGATTTGTGGCTGGCGATTTTTGCTTACGGGCTGCAACTTTATCTCGATTTTAGTGGCTATGTTGACATGGCGCGCGGTACTGCTTTGCTGCTGGGTTGGTATTTGCCACCAAATTTTGATTTTCCTTATTTTAGTGCCAGCATAGCTGATTTTTGGCGACGCTGGCACATGACTTTAGGCGATTGGCTACGCAATTATTTGTATTTTCCTTTGGGCGGTTCGCGAGTCGGTTTGTGGCGCACTTGTCTGAATTTGGCGATTGTCATGTTAATTGCGGGAATTTGGCACGGGGCAGCTTGGGGATTTATTGTGTGGGGGGGTTTACACGGTTTAGCTTTGGCGGTTCACAGGCTGACTGATGTGCTGTTTAAGCGGTTGCGGATCGAGTTTTTGTGGGAAAATCCGATCGGTATTGCGATCGGTTGGCTGTTGACTCAGGCGATGGTTTTTGGTAGTTGGATATTTTTCCGCCTTCCCGATTTAAAGGATTCTGGATGGGCGATTTCGCATTTGTGGGGACACACTGCTGACGTGCAGTTTGCTGAGAAAGTTTATGGCGAAGCTTTGGGTTTGGAAAGAGTGCATTTAACTTGGATGTTGGCGGCTTTGGCTGCGGCGATGCTGGGGAATTATGCGTTGAGTCGGGGTTTGAAATTGGAGTTAAATTGGCCGATGAAATTGGTGTTAGTGCCGCTTTGTTTGTATGCCGTTTGGGTGTTGGCTCCCGAAGGCGGTTTGCCTTATATTTATTTTGATTTTTAGGGTATGATTTAATTCGCCTTCTGAACAGGCTTTTCGGCCTGTTCCACAAGAAAATCTACTCTTTGTGGAACAGGCCGAAAAGCCTGTTCTTGAGAATGGTGCAAGATGTCAGTCGAAGTGATTCCCCGCTACCTATTAGTGTCAACTTAAGTTTTTAGTCCGCCAGTCCTCCCGCTCACCCAACAGTCCACCAGGGAATGAATTCCCTGTCTCATAGCTAAAGTCCTCTCAAAGAGGACTGAAGAACTCATTAGTCCTCATAGCGAGGAATTTCGCTTTGATATCATTTCCGGTTACACCGGCATGATGTTGACGGTTGACGGTTGACGGTTGACGCCGTGAACAGTCAACAGTCAACAGTCAACAATCATCTCGCTCCTGCACCCTACAACTGATAAGAACACCAGTCACTCCAGCTACCGACATAAAGTTTAGCATCGGGAATTCCGGCGATTTCTAAAGACAGTAAATTAACGCAAGCCGTCACCCCAGAACCGCAATAAACGATGATTTCTTCCGCTTTTTCTAATTCCGTCCATCGGTGTTTTTGTTCCGAGGTCGATCGCACTTTTCCAGTTTCATCCGTCACCCCTTGCCAAGGATAGTTAACCGCACCCGGAATGTGACCTGCAATGGGGTCGATCGGCTCCCGCAAACCTTCATATCTCTCGCTTTCTCGCGAATCAACCAAAACCTTTCCCGGCAAGTCTTTACGCTCTTTTACCGCCTCAATATCTACCGCCAAATCCTGCTGCAATTGAGCAACAAATTTACCCTCGCGGGGGTCGGGTAAAATATTTGTTACCGGATAGCCCGCCGCTTTCCATGCGCTGAAACCGCCGTCTAACAAAGCGACTTTGCTGTGTCCCATATATCGCAGCAGCCACCACAAACGAGCTGCAAAGGCCAGTCGCGAATCGTCATAGGCGACGACTAAAGTTTCTGCTGAATTAATGCCGATCGCGCTCAATTTATCAGCTAATTCTTCAATATTTGGCAGCGGATGTCTACCGCCGTGTTTGCCCACTGAACTCGCGAGGTCGCGGTTTAAATCTAAATAGAAAGCTCCGGGAATGTGACTTTCTTGATATTGTTTTTGTCCCAATTCAGGGTCGGCCAGGGAAAAACGACAGTCAATGATTACAACTTGCGGATTGTCGGTATTGGTGGCTAACCATTCAGGAGAAACAATTAAACTGTTGTCAGTCATAATTTTTTACATCTGTGTTTTAAGATTTATCTGGAAGGAGCTTTTTTATCTGGTTCTGCTTTGTCGGTACGAGATTTTTTAGAATTTGCTTTCTCCGAAGATCTTTTTTCAGAATTTGATTTTTTAGGAGTTGCTTTTTCGACGGGTGCGGGAGTAGGAGTTGGCAGAGGGGGAGTTACGGCTGCTTCTTGAGCGTAAAGCAGATATTTCTGATACTCGATTACTTTTGATTGAGCTAGTTGATAGTTGGGGCTAGAGACTGGTACTCTTCTCATTAATGATACGGCTTCTTGCCAACGATCGATAACTGTAGTCCAATCGGCCTTGGTTTTTGCCGATCGCCCTAATTCTGCTGCTTTGAGTGCACTGTTAACGGCTTCTCGAAAAGTATCTGGTGCAGCATCCGGTGCAGTTGCTAAATTTGCTGTTTCATCGGTATTATTCCCCGCAGTTGCTGCTGGCTGGTTCAAAATTTTACCGACAAACGCCACCACCGCGATCGCCAACATACCCGTTACTAGCCCCACTACAATGAAAGTCGATCGCAGCCGGTTCTCAAATGCAGCAAGTTCCGGCGGTTTTTCCTCCTCAAAATTGTTCTCCATCTCTGTGCGATCGTCCCTATTAACAACATCAGTATTTGGTACAGCTTCTCCTGCAAAGCTCTGTTGTTCAAAAGTGCTGTTCTCCAAACTAAACTCTTGACTCCAAGCAGCAGCAATCTGACCGCTTTCTCGGCCCTCAACCTTCACTTTGCGAATCAAATCCGGCTGCAAATTTGTCAGCTCGGTGCGAACCAAATCAACTAATGTATTTTCTATGGGTACTTGCTCGGCCTCAAGAATTACATCCAAACAATCGCCGTCGATATTTGCCGAGGCTGTGATGCCTTCAGATTGCAACTGGCTGTTTAGCCAAGATGCGATAGCCTGCGGATTTCCCTGCTTGGCAAGTTCCTGAAAATTAAGCTCTGTCATAGCTGGACACCTGATAATGCAGAAGGTAGAAGGCAGAAATAAGGAAAAAGTCAGAAATAGTTTTTTAAAGTTGAAAACACCCTAACTGAAATTCAACAAATAGTATAATGTATCGTGGCAAATCCCAGCCCTAAGATGCAAATTATAACTCTCGCTCTCCCTCCCAGCCCTTGGGAAAAGACTCGCACTCCTTACTCCCAAACGAACTCAGGTTTGTAGTGAGGAATGCACGTCGTCTTGCTCAGCCGCCAAATACTGCTGCTGCAACTACGTTTTTGATACCGGGCGCGCCAGTCCAGATATTGCCAGCATCGCGCCTAAAACCAGCATCCGCCTGGAAAAATCCTCGATCGCGCGAATGCGAGATGGGAAATTTTAGATGAAAAATTTGTGTGATCGCAGTGCCATCGGCGGACAGCGAGTGATATCATCAGTTAGTCAATATTCAAGTTTTTATAGCAAATAACTCGATCGCACAATGGTAGCAATAGCAATTTTAGCGGCTGGACGCGGCACGCGCATGAAATCTGACTTGCCTAAAGTTCTACACGAATTGGGCGGTCGATCGCTAGTTGAGCGAGTCCTGCAAAGTTGTCAAGAAATTCAAATTACCAGGCGACTTGTCATCGTCGGTTATCGAGGCGAACTCGTTAAAGAATCCCTGATTCGAGGTCAAGAATTATCAGGGAAAAATCCTCAATCTCCTCCCCTAGAATTTGTAGAACAAACCGAACAATTGGGAACCGGTCATGCCATCCAACAATTGCTGCCTCACTTAGAGGGATTTCAAGGAGACTTGCTGGTCTTAAATGGGGATGTACCTTTGCTGAGGGCCGAAACTCTCAAACAATTGATGGTAATTCACAAGCAGCACCAAAACTCTGCTACTTTATTGACAGCTAATTTGCCGAATCCTCAAGGGTACGGGCGAGTATTTACTGACAGTCAAAACTTAGTCCAGCAAATTGTCGAAGACCGCGACTGCACACAAGCTCAAAAGCAAAATCACCGCATTAATGCAGGTGTTTACTGTTTTCACTGGCCGGATTTAGAGAAAATTTTGCCAGAATTGAAGGCAGACAATGACCAAAAAGAATATTACCTAACTGATACGGTAAATTTCCTCAATCCGGTGATGGCGGTGGATGTGGAAGATTATCAAGAAATATTGGGAATTAACGATCGCAAACATTTAGCAACAGCTTGCGATATTTTGCAAACGCGGATAAAGGACAAGTGGATGACGGCGGGAGTGACGCTGCTAGATCCCAACAGCATCACCATCGACGATACCGTAGAGTTGCAGCCGGATGTGGTAATTGAACCGCAAACTCACTTGCGGGGAAATACTTCGATCGCCTCTGGGAGTCGCATCGGCCCCGGCACTTTGATCGAAAACAGTCAGATTTCAGAAAATGTGACTGTCCTTTATTCGGTGGTTTCTGACAGTATGGTTGCTGAAAATTCCCGCATTGGCCCTTACGCACACTTGCGGGGACACGCAGAAATTGGGGCGAACTGCCGCGTCGGCAATTTTGTAGAATTGAAAAATACTCAAATAGGCGATCGAACTAATGTAGCTCACTTGTCTTATTTAGGCGACGCGACTTTGGGAGAAAAAGTCAACATCGGTGCTGGGACAATTACGGCGAATTATGACGGAAAAAACAAGCACAAAACTCAAATAGGCGATAGAAGTAAAACAGGTTCTAACAGTGTGCTGGTTGCACCGATAACTTTGGGGGAAGATGTTACTGTAGCGGCGGGTTCTGTGGTGACAGAAGATGTGCCGAATGATTGTTTAGTAATTGCCCGTTCCCGGCAAGTTGTCAAACCAGGTTGGAAGTTGAAAGAACCTAAAAAGTGAACAATTGTTCACTTTTTAGATGAGCAGTTTCCCCCCATTGCCAGTTTGGCACTGGATAAGCTGTCGCGCATTTAAATTGTATATTCAGGGCGGGCGGGACGCCCAACCCCTACTCCCCACAAAACTTTAATTCTTTTTGACATACAATTTAAATGCCGCAACAGCTTACCAAAGAAACCGGGTTTTTATAGCGGAAGCGATCGCACTCTAGAAGAGATTTTGGTGAAAAACCCGGTTTCTGCGTAAGTCCGCAACCTTGAGAAATCGGGTTGAGCGCGATCGGCTATTTTTGGTTATTTTGCTGGTGCAGATAGTTGTTAATCGCTTTGGCGATTTTTTCTTGCTGGTATGGGTTCATCGTGCGGGGTAGGGAGATGCGAGAGCCTCCACAAACTAACAGTCTAACTTCGTACCAAATGTCATGATCCCGATCTTTTGTTCGATCGACTTCCACGCCATAAATCTCGCATAGAGAGTATTCAATTACTTTATGTGCCAACAAACCCCGCTGTTTAACAGTCAAGGTGTTTAAAGTTTCATCGAAGCTGTAGGTTTCATTATTTCTCAAGACGATCACTGCGATTCCTGTGAGGAAAAATATGCCTCCTGTCCATCCCAACCAGCGATCATCTTGGCTTAAGCGCAGCAATCGATTTTTTGCATTTTTCACAAAAAAATTGATGTCAGAAGCAACAGCGTCTTGGGTTCCCCAATTAGTGGAGTTAGCAGTGAAAGGAACATTGCCAACAGAAGTCAAAAGTACAACTCTGGTTTTATAGCCGCATCTTTCAACTTTAGCACCCCGCAAAGAAGCAAGCTCAATGTCTTGGATGTTCGACCCCAGTAAATTTGATCGCACAATCTGGCAATTGCCTTGTTTTGCCTGCAATCTCTGGCAGCTCAGGGTTGCTGCATGATAGTCAAAAGTCACCGAGATCAGTCCAAATGCCATGAATAAACAACTAGGGAGCCAAAAATCAAATATGCTTTTAGTCTGAATTATTAATTCACTTGCTGTTTGCTTGATTATTTTCATTTATCTCACCTTTTGATTCCTAAAATGAGGCTACACATCGACTTCCTGACCCGGATGAGCCGAATTGTTAACTTATATATTATTTGAAGTCGTCCTGTGCCATGACCCCTTTTATTTTGCTAATAGGTTAGCACTAAAATGTCTGACCGACAACAAAGGTCGGGAGTTTACCTGCGGCTGAGTTTAAGATAGTTTTCCGTGATTTAAAGTAGATGAATCTTAAAAATATATTAATTATGTTATGGGAATGAAACGTTAGCTTCGCGAGCCACAGGAAAGTAATCACCCAGGTGAGTACAGGTTTACATTTTGTTACATTGTCAGGTTTATTTGCGCCTACTTAATTATCGTTAAGCTAATCCGCATTTAAATTGCATGGTCAAATAAACTTTCACTCTTGTGGGGAGTAGGGGTTGGAGCCGAAAGCCCGCCCTCAATACAAAATTTAAATGCACAACAGCTTACTTATGGATTTGGGCGATTCCCTACGGGAGGGCTAGGGTTCACGGATTTGTATGGCAAAGACATTGCTAAGCGTACGATTATCGCTAATCGAGATATAGCTGCGAATCAAGTCAGCCATTTTGTGTTGTTCTGTTAGTGAGTAGCTTCTTAAACAGATAATATCGCCCCCGAACATCCACAAATTAACATAATAACTACGATTTCCATCGCTATCTTCTATTTCTTCTAATTCCACCGCAGAAATCTCGCGAGTTGAGCATTCGGTAACATGATGAAGCCACACACCCCGTCGTTTAATGGTCATTTTGCTAAGGGTTTTATCAAAAATATATGTTTCATCTATCGCCCCGTCCAACAAAGACAGCGAAAACAACAGAAATATACCTCCACCTATCCAATTTGACGCTAAAATAATCTGCAAAAATCCCATAACAATAAAAGGAGAAATTAATAGCAAGCCATCCCAGGCGCTGGAAGTTTGAATTGTTAGTTTAGTTGGTGTTCGCGTGACAATTTTCATCAGTTTATTTTGGATTTTCACAAACAAGGTAAATTACTTATCTCTCCGCTGTCTGCAATTTCTCAGGCACGGATTATTATTTAACACTGCTTTGGACGATCGCACTTTTGGTGTTGTAAACAGCCTTGACAGCATAAGCGTCGCCCGGACGTATCTGTAAAGCTCTGTTAAAATTGATTAAAGCGGTTTGATAGTCTCCCTGCCCGTAGTAGATATAGCCGAGTTTCATCGATTGTTTGAAGTCATAATTTTGAGCAGCAACACGAGTAGAATTAGGATTAGTTACAGGTGCAGCAGAAGTAGGAAATGGCTCGGCAGCAGCAGATGGCTCTTGATAGCGTGAGGGATAAGTATTGAAATCAGAAGAAAAAGAAGATGGCGATTGCTCGTTTGATCCCAGATCTACATTCGGCACAGAACCATCGGTTTCTAGAATACCTATTACAGGCAATAATGCAATAATAATGCCTAACAAGAAATACATGAGGAATCCAGCAAGTTGAATTAAAAATGGTGATCTAACTTTTTTATTACTCCAATTTTTAATATGAAATACCCAGGAAGCAAAGGGAACAAAAAAGTAAACCAATCCCCACAGAGTTTCTTGTTCAATAGCTTGAGATAATCCCCAGATATAACCAACCAAAATTAAAATAAAGCCCAGACCGCCAAAAAAGAAGACGATCGCAATAATAGACATTTGCTGTTTCTCCCGTGGGTGTAAAGTTATTTGACAAACTGTAAAGGCAAGGATTGAGGCACATTTTCAACCTCAAACTCTTTCCCCTGTTTGCTGTGTTAAAAATAGATTAGCGGTGACAACAGTTCGATCGCGCACAGCCAATGTTAGGATTTTGGTTAGGATTTTGACTAGGAACTCGATCGCGACTGCCGCAAATGATACCCTCTACCCTCGATCGACCCGAAGAACCATTTGCACGGGCAAGCAAAGGCTGGGACATCCAAAAGCTTTACAGCGACTTGGCAAATGCCAAACAAGAATTCGCCCCCCACACCAGAAGAGGGCTGACACCCGTAGAAAAGCGGCACCTCTGCGGCTTGCTGTGCGGCTACAGCCCAGCGGAAATTGCGGTTTTTCTCAACAAACAAATCAAAGGTGTCGAAGTTGACTTGTCAAAAACTTTGTACCGATACATAGAATTATTGACAAATCGGCCCCGAAATGCCCTCAAAAATTGGAGAGATGCAATCGACTGGCTGGAAATAGCCGGATATAAAACGCAGCCAAAAACCTCAACCGGCGCCATCTTAAAAGCCACTCTTCACCATTCAGACAGGATTTTATCTGCAGCTATCAGTCCCGACGGACAATTTCTCGCAACGGGTTCTGAGGACAGTACAGTGAAAATTTGGAGTTTGCACAGCGGTGAACTGCAGCAGACGATTTTCGGACATTCAACAGCCGTGTTGCTAGTTGCTTTCAGTCCCGCCAGCAAAACGCTGCTGACACGATCGCGCGCGGGCACAGTCAAACTGTGGAACCTGCAAAACGGCGAACTGCTGAAGCGTTTGGCAGACGTGCACCGCCACGAATCTGTCGCCGTCAGCCCCGACTGGCAAATTTTGGCGATCGGCACCACCCGCGGCACAATCAAGCTTCAGCACCTCAACAGCGGCCAACTGCTGCAAGTTTTAGAAGGCTATCAAGGGGATGACATAAGTGCGATCGCCCTGAGTCCCAACGGCAAAATGCTAGTAGCCAGTGGCCTCAATGCAGCCAGCGGTTTCTGTCGCGCCACAGTCACTTTGTGGGAATTGCCGGGAGGCGAAGTGAGACGAACATTTGGCAGCGAAAATTATGTATCAATTTCTCCCGATAGCCACATTCTTGTCAGTCATGGCGGCCAAACTATCAAACTGTGGAATTTGCAAACAGGCGAATTATTGCATTCGCTGCAAACAGGAATTCGCATCACTTCCGCCGCTGCAATTAGCCCGGATGGGAAATACTTTGCAGTGGGGTGTTTTGACGGTACTGTTAGACTTTGGAATCTTCGCGGCGAATTGCTGCACACTTTAGATGGACATTCTAGCCCTGTGTCTGCGGTGGCGATCGGGCTTTTGGGCGAAACTCTCGTCAGTGGTGGGGAGAATGGTACTGTTAAACTTTGGCAACTGCGGATTTAAGAAGATCGATTCCGGTTGCAGCGTCCGTGCTTGTTGACTGTTGACTGTTGACTGATGACTGTTGACTGTTGACTGATGACTAATGACTAATGACTGATGACTGATGACTGTCGGATTTGATATCAAACTAACGCCGATCGAGATACCCGAATTCTTCAAAAAGTCGGGTATCTGAACCGCAGACTGACAATTTATATCGGCATTTTAAGCAATAAAAATCAGCGTTCCCTTGCTCATTTCCAAAGTATCGCCCATTTGCATACCGTTGTGAAAAGCACCCAAAATTACCTCGCTAGTTTTGCCGAAAGCGATCGCCCCGCTAGCATCAATTCCAATTGCACCAAAATCCCGTTGACGTTCGTCAGCTTCAGCAAAAGAACGCTCAAAAGCAGCTTTCAGACTCAAACCATCCGTTACCCGAATCACAATTCGCGCGGCCAAACACTCGTCCATAATGTGCTCGCCAATCCCCGTACAGCTTACCGCCGCACTCCCCGCCGCGTAATTTCCCGCCGGCATCGCCGAGTCGCTAACCCGCCCAATCCGCTCAAAACCCTTGCCACCAGTCGAAGTCCCAGCAGCCAAGCGTCCATGCACATCCAAAGCTACGACTCCGATCGTACCCACACCGGCCGGTTCGGCAACCACGTCAGCCATTGCTTTACTAAAATTGCCTTGGCGTTCCTGCATCCACTCGTGCAAACGCAAATCCGTCATCGGATCGTAAATCGGCAATTGAAGTTCTCGCAGCAATTCCGCCGAACCAAAATCAGAGAGAACTCGATCGTCCGAATGCTGCAAAAATTGAGCAAGTTCGATCGGATGTTGAACGCGAGAAACATTAATCGCCCCGCTGAAACGCTGCATCAAACCATCCATCAGCGAAGCACTCATCCGAATTTGACCGTCCGACTGCACCACAGAACCAGTACCGGCATTGAATCGCGGGTCATCTTCCAACAATTGGCATCCCCGCACCACTGCATCTACGGCACTTGCACCGTCTTTCAGCAGCGGATAAACTTCCTCCAAAACATCGTAAAGCGATTTCCGCACCGCCTCAATTCCGCCTTTACTGTGTAGAGAACTGCCGGCACCGCCGTGAATAACTAGCTTTGGTTGCACTTGTTGCGATGCCATAATTTATAACCTAATAACCTAAAATTTTTCCTTTGCAATCTTAGCTTTGTTCGAGCAACTTGCCCTAACTTCTTAATCTTGAGCCGCCAAACGGCGGCGACGACAACGTTCGGAGCAGTATTTGACCTCATCCCAGCAGTCGGC
This sequence comes from Microcoleus sp. K1-B1, assembly GCF_036704705.1. Taxonomy (NCBI): domain Bacteria; kingdom Bacillati; phylum Cyanobacteriota; class Cyanophyceae; order Oscillatoriales; family Microcoleaceae; genus Microcoleus; species Microcoleus sp. K1-B1. The sequence goes on from NZ_JAUBSH010000018.1 coordinate 29,194, forward strand.
CCATTTTTTGCGCCAAGTAAAAGGTCGATCGCACACTGGGCACATTTTTGTCGGTAAATCAGATTTCGATCGTTGCTTAGCCATGCTAATTTTGACAATAGATTAACTAATTCCCATCTTGTACCATTTTTATGAACAGGCAAGATGCCTGTTCCACAAGAGTTGAATTTGATTGTGGAACAGGCATCTTGCGATTATGAACAGGCAAGATGCCTGTTCCACAAGAGTTGAATTTGATTGTGGAACAGGCATCTTGCCTGTTGCTAAGGAAAAACCTACTTTCTGCCAAACACCTCCCCAAATAAAAATGCTCGAAATGGCCGGCGTCAACATCCGAATAGTCTTAGTCGAACCTGCAGGGCCCTTGAATGTGGGATCTGTTGCCCGCGTCATGAAAAATATGGGTTTGCACCAATTAGTTTTGGTAAATCCCCAATGCGATTATTTAGGGGAAGAGGCCCGACTGATGGCAGTTCGCGCCGCCGACATATTGGAAACGGCTAAAGTAGTCGAGAGTTTGCCCGCTGCTTTGGTTGGGTGTGTCAGAGCGATCGCAACTACAGGGGATGATAGTCGATCGTTGCCAACACAACTAGAAGAACCCGCAGAGGCCTTGCCTTGGCTCCTAGAAGCCCCCAGCGCCCTCATTTTCGGGCGAGAAGACTGCGGCTTGACCAATGCCGAATTAAACCGCGCTCAACGCCTGATCCGCATTCCCACCAGCGATGCCTACACTTCCCTAAATCTCGCCCAAGCCGTCGCTATCTGCTGTTACGAACTATACCGGGAAGAAGGAAGAAGGAAGAGGGAAGAAGGAAGAGGGAAGAGGGAAGAGGGAAGAGGGAACAAGGAACAAGGAACAAACAAGAGGGAAGAAGGAAGAGAAAAGCAGGAAGAAGAAGAAGCCTCGTTCCCAGGCTCAGCCGGGGAACGCATATCCAGAGGCTCTGCCTCTTCAATACCCGATGCCACAGATAATTTATCAACTTGTTACCAAGAAAAACTTGCCACCCGCCAGACAGAAAATCCCTCAATTCCCCTCGCCAGTGCTCCCTTGGAAAATTTAGAGGGATATTACCAGCAACTAGAAAGGCTGTTACTCAAAATAGGATATTTGCAGCAGCACACAGCAGCAAGCCGGATGGAAAAATTTCGGCGTTTGTACAACAGAGCCTATCCGACAGTGGATGAAGTCGCCATGCTGCGGGGCGTCCTCCGCCAAACAGAATGGGCAATCAAAACTTACCCACGAGAGGCAAATTCTGATACTCTGGATAGGGCGTTACCGGAAAATCCAACGGATAGCTAGGAGAAATGCTGATAATTGGGGATGTGAGATTGAGGATTTTTTTCACAGAGAACTTTTCTTCACCCACTTGTCACTTTCATAACAGGGTTTCTTGACTAAAAACCAAAGCTTTGCGATAATTTGCGAGCAATAAACCAGGTGGCTGATACCATGCAGCGTCTGGGATAAATCTAAAATCTAAAATCTAAAATCTAAAATTGATTGGCTGACAAGCTGAAAAATCTTAAACTTGAACTTTACATTAGTGATGAAGGAGTAAGACGTGGCAGAGCGGTTTCCCAAAGGATCGATATTATCGGTGATATCCTCGTCGATATCCTCTCCCAACTCCGGCTCAAAGCAGCCTAAGTCCGGCAAAGCAAGTCAGTCTGGCAACTCGGGCCGCCGCCGTCCTCCGCAACCGCAAAACGGCAATCCAGAAATTCGATCGCCCGAACCTGCGACTCTGCCACCACAACAAAGCCGCGGCAACAGAAGTGGAGCCAATTCTCCCACATCTTCGGAAGAATTTACTACACAAGACTTTTTATCAGATCCTCGATCGGCAATTAACCCCAGAAAACCCAGAACCAGCAAAACTCCGCAGTCGAAGACTCGCCAACCGCGCAAAAAAGGCCTCGCTGCTGTCGATATGTTCGAGTTTCCCGATCCGAATCTGGAACGGGAAAAGGTTAGTTCGATCGCCAGCAATCCCAACACCCAGAGTCCAACTGCCACTCCCCCTACCACCCGTGGAAGTCGTCCCAGTTCGCCCCCTGTTCGCATTTCAGACACGGTAATCCCCGCAGATGCCAAAAAACCCCCCGTGCCTAAACCGCGCCCACAAGCGAGTCAGAGACCGAGTAAACGCTCTGCACCTCGGAGCGTGCCGCCGTTGGTGTACGCTACTCGCTTGCTGATTTTGGGAGTTGGCATAGCGGTGATTTGCGGTACGCTGCTGTCAGTGGTAAATGCTGTGAGTCGAGCCTCCACTGTAGCGCCAGAAGAACAAACCACCGCAGGGCAGAAAAACCCAGATGCAGGCGACAGCGCATCTGCAGCAGCGGTGACAGGAGAAGTGCTGCAACTGAATCAAGAATTAGGAGCTTTGAAAACCCAAGTTCAGGTTTTAGCAACAGAAAATCCTAGTTTGACAGCGGGAATATTTCTAGTCGATTTAGATACTGGAAGCTACCTAAATTTTAATGGCGATACTGCTTTTGCTTCAGCTAGCACGATTAAAGTGCCAATTTTAGTAGCTTTTTTCCAAGCAGTAGATGAGGGCAAAGTGCAGTTAGATCAGATGCTGACGCTGAAGTCCGAACACATTGTCGGCGGTTCTGGGGATATGCAAGACCAGGCTCCTGGCAAGAAGTATTCGGCTTTGGAAGTTGCCCAAAAGATGATTGTTGTCAGTGACAATACGGCGACAAATATGATGATTGAGTTGTTGGGAGGTGCTGAGGTGTTGAATCAGCATTTTGCCAATTGGGGTTTGAGGGCGACGGTTCTCCGCAATAATTTGCCTGATTTGGAGGGAACTAATACTACCAGTCCGCAGGATTTAATTAATATTATAGCCCAGATCGATCGGGGTAATTTGGTATCGGTGAAATCGCGCGATCGCATTTTGCAAATCATGCGGCAAACTAAAAATGATTCTTTGCTGCCGAAAGGTTTAGGCGAAGGTTCAGTTATTGCTCACAAAACCGGCAACATTGATACAATTCTTGCGGATGCGGGTATGGTGGATTTGCCGAATGGTAAGCGTTATTTGGTGGCGGTGATGGTGAAGCATTCACCGGAAACGGAGAAGCCAGCTCAAACATTGATTCGGGAGATTTCTCGGATGAGTTACCGCTATTTGTACGGTGGGGAAACGCCAGCAGATTCAAAAGTGAAAATTAAAAATTGAAAATTCAACCGGGTTTTTTCGGGCAAGTGTTGTAGACTTTATCAAACTATAAATCAGTTTGTATTATGAAACTAAACATCCGCCTTGCTTGTCTAGTAGCGCTTTCAACTTTAGCTGTTGCAGTCTTCCCTACCTTGAGTAATGCTAATCCTGCTCCTGAATATGAGACGGACGGCGTGAGAGTGATCAACAATAATATCGAACTCAATCGGGCAAAAAACTTAGCCCGTCAAGCAGCAGAAATTGCTAATGGGGGTTTAGGCAACTATCGAGCTGAAGCTTCTATGCACGGTACTTCTAAGGAATCGCCTTTTGTAGACAATGGGGATGGAACTTGGACTTTTACTTTTAAGGGTAACAAGCCTGGTTCGTCTGTCTATACTGTAGAAACTGTTGTTACGGTTTCTCAAGATGGGAGGGTGAGAGTCGATTACAATGGGCAAATTCGCCAGTTATCTCCATTGTGAACAACTGTGCAAATATCGGGCTATGCAGTTTCAATCCCCGATCGGGATTTAAGTTAACGGCATTTTTTCCGTTTGTTACAATCAAGGGAATTCCCATCCTCAGATCAGCACTAATGCAAATTATCCTAGAAGTTCCCGATATCCTCGGCGAAAAACTGCAACAATTGGGCGATCGTCTCCCGGAAGCCCTGGATCGCGCACTTCGGGAACTAGCCCCCGCAGAAACCATCCCCTACCAAGACGATCGCCAAATCGTCGAACTGCTAGCGAGTCAACCCAGCCCAGAAGAAATCCTCGCAATCCGCCCCACACCTGCGTTGCAAGCCCGCATGAGCCAACTGCTCGATCGCAATAAATCCGGCACTATTTCGGCCAGAGAGGAAGTCGAACTCGATCGCTATTTGCTGTTAGAACATTGGGTGCGTTTAGCCAAAGCTCACGCCTACAAACGCTTACAGACAGAAGCATGAGTTATGTACCAGCCACTGTGCGTCGCGTCGTCACCCAACGCGCCGGAGAGCAATGCGAGTATTGTCGATTTCCCCAAACGGCTTCACTCTTTGCCTTTGAAATGGAACACATCATTGCTGAAAAACATGATGGGGCCACCGTCGTGGAAAACCTAGCGTTATCCTGTCCTTCCTGCAACCGTTTCAAAGGAACTGACCTAGGTTCTATCGACCCTGAGACAGGACAGCTAACTCCCTTTTTTAATCCCCGTGTCCAGGAATGGTCAGACCATTTTCGGCTAGAAGGAGGAGCAATCGTCCCACGGACACCAGAAGGGCGCGTAACCGCTAAAATTCTGCAATTTAACCTCCTAGAACGCATCCTCGAACGCGAGCAACTTATCAGTATTGGGGAATATCCAGTACCCCACCCACCAACCACATAAACAGTAGGTGATTGTATGAAATCAACTTAACGATGCCGATTGTAGCAATGATTTAGAGAAGTGGTCTTACAAAACAAATGAATAATTTTAATTGTGAAAAAACCTTATAACTGGAATAGTCTTATAGACTCATTGGGTGATTGTAATTCCCCCTATGCTTATATAGTAGCTTATTATCTTTCAAGATTTGATAGAGATGCTTATCAGAAATTGGGATTTGGTAATATGACTGATACCCATGAAAAAATAGGCTCTCTACTTGGAATTTCCGCTAATACCATCAAAAATTTTAGAGATGCCTTTGATCCTTATCATGAAAATAGGCGTAGAGGCTGGTGGCAGAGAGAGTTATGGCGTTTTGAGAAAGAAATTTATGAAGGATTTAAAGAATATTCTGAAGAAGAACTCTATGTTTTAGTTCGCAAAATTTTAACCATACCCCAGCTTGATTTTGAACAGCTTTTCGATTCTTTTAGTGTCTTAGATGATACGCTAATATTTCCTGATGAAGTTGGAGAAGTAGAGGAAACTCAAACTTTTAAAGAAGGTTCTATTCGTCAAATACAAGTTAATGCTTATGAACGAAATAATCCAGCTCGCAAAAAATGTATAGAATATTATGGGCTAAATTGTTATGTTTGCAAGTTTAACTTTGAAAAAGTTTTTGGAGAAATAGGTAAAGGTTTTATTCATGTTCACCATATAATTCCTTTATCTGAAATTAATCAAGAATATGAAGTTAATCCTATTCAAGATTTACTTCCACTATGTCCTAACTGTCATGCAATGATTCATAGGAAATATCCTCCATTTACTATTGAAGAAATCAAAGATTTACTTAGTAAACACTGACTTCGTAGATAGATGTCCAAGATATTTTATGATACCATTGAGGATCAAACCCTTGCCGCACAAGCCATACACCCGAAAGATTTGACAATCAAGCATCCAGGATACAAGCCCCCGGATTCATCTGTCCAGAAATAAAAAACCTGTATCCGATAAACCAGCCCCCGAATTGATCCTTGGGGTCAATGCTTCAATATAAAATCTAAAATCTAAAATCTAAAATCGATTGACCCCCTCAAAAAAACACCTACCCATTCACGGAAATTGCAGGAACCGGAAAGCGATTAAACACTCGCGACTGCTAACTGTTCGGCAGCCTCTTTCTCGTTCATCTCGTCGAGTTTTTGCCAAACTTGCTGCATCAATTCATCCAATCCAAGTCTACTAACGGCAGAAATCAACAAAACAGGAGCGCCGCTAATTTCTTTAAGTCGGCTGATTAAATTACCGATTTCTTCGCTTTCAAGGTCGATCGCATCTACCTTATTAAAAGCCAAAATTTGCGGTCGATCGGCTAAACCACGCCTGTAAGCCTTCAATTCTTCCTGAATTGTGACATAATTGGCGATCGGATCTTCATCAGTAATATCGATCAAATGCAGCAACAACCGAGTCCGCTCAATGTGCCGCAAAAACTCGTAACCCAAACCAGCACCTTCGTGCGCTCCCTCAATCAATCCCGGAATGTCTGCAAAAACAGTACCGTCTCCGGTCGGTTTTCTGACTACGCCCAAATTCGGGACTAAAGTTGTAAACGGATAATCTGCTATCTTGGGGCGGGCCGCAGATAAAGCTGAAATTAAGGTGGATTTGCCAGCATTCGGCATCCCCAGAATTCCCACTTCAGCTAATAGCTTCAATTCCAAACGCAAAAATTTGTGTTCTCCTTCTTTTCCCGGCATTGCATAATCGGGAGCGCGGTTAGAATTGGTCAGAAAACACTTATTCCCCAAACCGCCTTTGCCGCCTTTAGCAACGCAAAAAGTCTGTCCGGGCGTCACTAAATCTGCTAAGATTGCCTGAGTTTCCGCGTCGTAAACTACTGTACCGCAGGGAACTTCGATCGTGCGATCGTCCCCACCGGCACCGGTCATATTTTTCGGCGCGCCCCGCTTCCCGTCATCGGCTTTAAAAATCCGGTTGTACTGAAAATCTAGCAGCGTTTGCAGGCTTTCCACCGCCACCATATACACGGAACCGCCTTTGCCGCCTGTCCCGCCAGAGGGGCCGCCCGCCGGTACATACTTTTCTCTGCGAAAAGCTACCATACCGTCGCCGCCTTTGCCGGCTGCGACTTGAATATCTGCTCGATCGATAAATTGCATAATTTAGTCAGTAGTCAATAGTCAGTGTCAATAGTCATTACTTATTATGATACCAGATCCCAGCACAATATTCGTCTTTGCCTTTAGTCCGGGTGGGCGGATGACAGCCAAGTTTCGTCGCGATTTACAGTTGCGGGAAAAATATAATTTTACCAATTCTGAAAAATAGTGCAGAGTGAGAGATTGTACGCGAGCATTTGTAGGGAAACGGCAATGCCGTGTCCGGCTCCTAAATGGGCGAGTTTTAATAATTTGTATAAGATTGAGAATAAGCTGTCGCGCATTTAAATTGTAGATTGAGGGCGGGCGGGACGCCCAACCCCTACACCCCACAAGACTTTAAAATTTTTTGACATACCATTTTTTGACATACCATTTAAATGCAGAACAGCTTAGTACCAAAACTTTTGTTGAATTAGTATTATCAAAGCAGATTTGATATTAGCAGGACTCACGCACAAAAACTGCATAAACCGGGTTTTTCTACTGGGGCGGATTGGTATAATGATGTTGTTTCGTAGAAAAACCTGGTTTTTGCGTTCAGGACTAATTAGTAGTCATTGGTTAATAGTTACAGTCATTAATCCAAGATTTCACAAGAATGACAACTGACAACTAACTACTCACTACTAACAATAGGACGATACATCTTCCTTACATTCATCTGCCAAATAGCAGAGAGCTCGAAAGCGCATCCCGACTAACTGTTCGTAAAGCGGGTTAATCTGGCACATCGCCGGAATGTGGACGATTTTGCGACCAAATAACACGACATCTCGCTCAAACGGACACTGGGGCGGAATAATTTTACAGACAAAGTGTGCCAATTTTGGGTCGTGAATTTCCCAGCCGTCAAGCCAGTCTTTTACCGGTTGCAGGACATTTTTCTGGTGAGGTTTAGGTAGGCGAGATGAAAGGGGTGTTCCGGCGACGGGGGCGACATTCGCATCAAAAACTATTTGGCTGCTGGGCCCCTGCGGCTCATCGCATTTGCTGTCTTCGATGGTGTGTCGCAGAGCTTCGATCGCCTCTACATTGTGCCCCAAAGCTGTGCAAAACTTAGAGATTACCTCGTCTTCGCTGAGCGAGTAGGTACCGTCTGCCAAAGCTACCATGACTGCTGTCCTCAAAAAATCCTCGCCTTTGGCGGTGTCTTTCCCTAACACAGCGGCTAATTCCTCTGGGGCAATAGGTTCAAAATCCTCCTCAAAAGATACCGGGTGTAGTTCATCCTGAGTTAGATTTGCAATCATTTTTTGCTCGTCTTCGTCAAAGTTGCCGTCTGCCCAAGCAATTGTCAGCAATCCCCGCAGCCAAGCAGTAATCTCTTCATTGGTGCAGGAAGATTTAGCGTTACTCATTAGCATTTCCACTTGGATGTACCAGTCAATGTGTTCGTTTACAGCGGACTCAATATTCCCCTCCCAATAATTTTTATTGGTTTTTTGGTCGATCGATGATCTATTTGTGGAAGGTTTGTGGCCGAAGATTGCTCCAAACGCTTGTAGTGGACGTGTTAAAAGCATATTTGTTTCTCAGCAGCATCGCTGACTAGCGAGCTAATCTATTGGCTAATCCTATTCCCTAAAAAGTCATCTATCGAGAGGAATAGGTTTGTTGAATTCATCTTAACTCTAGTTGCACCCATCAAGATGACGATCGACTTTTATTCAATCCCGATCGCCATTAGCCACCCAATTTTTCGCAATAAATAAAAGGTTGGCAAGCGTGGGATCTAATCAGACACTGGGTTTGTCACCCAGGCGGCGATCGAACTTCGCTCTCTTTACATTTTAATATATATTTTTGTAAATTTTTCTGTGCCGGCAGCACAATATTAACAGCGAGCCTGGTTTAAGCTGTTGAAAGAAAAATATATGAGGAAAATTTGACCGCTGATAAAAGCTTTTGATTGCTGTGTCCGTCTAGAAATGACCGATTTTTTTTTAACTTCGGCGGCACAAAATCCAGCGCAATTCCATTGGCGGGCGGGCGTTTGCCATCGGGAAGACATCTCGGCCGGTGGCCCAACTGGGAAACCAGGGCGTCGGCGGCCAGGCTGCTTCCGGCAGGTGGTGGCGTTCGTACTCAAACACCAATTCGTCGGATATTTGGACTAAGGGCAACCCTTCCATTGCGGTGGCGAGTTCTTGGGGCGTAAATAAAGTAGACCAAGAGAGTTGGGCAACTTGTCGCACGAGGGCATCTGGCTGGTAGTCGCCTACGGTTAAAAACGTGCTGAACAGCAACAGGCCTCCGGGAGACAGGGAATCGCACATTTTAGCCAAGAAAAGCCGTACTTGATCGCTGTCTCGAAAATGTGAGATGACTTCGGCTGCAACTGCCAACTGGTAGCGGGCCGGTTTCATCCGCATTAAGGGGTCGAGCACATCGCCTTCAGTCACTGTGACGGGAAGGTTTTCGGCTGTTACTGCAGCTTTCAATTGTTCTGCAAAAGCTGGAGCTAGTTCGATCGCATCCACAGAATAGCCCAATCTCGCCAGTGGCAAGGTATTGCGACCGGTACCAGCCCCCACGTCCAAAATCCGCACTCGATCGGGTGTACCCAATTTAGCAGCCGTTGCCATCAATTTTGCATCGGGATGAGAACCGAAAAGAGGAGGTTCTCTGGTGTCTACCCAGCTTTTGTACTGTTCTCCAACTGTTGAGGTAGTAACAATCACTTTGCAAGCTAAACCGGTTTGTGGTGGCTGCACTGATTCGTATTGCAGAATCAACATCGATGCTGTGGAGGTGCGGTAGCCTTGTTCTAACTTGGTAGCTAAAAGCTTGCTGAGTTCGTCTCTGCGGTCTTCGGGCAGGGGTCTGTCAAGAGTGCTAAATAGCTTTTCTATTGACTTGAGATAGTGGCTGAGCATTCCCGGTACACAGGGGAAAATTAATTCTCCGCGAGCGTTTATGCGAGTATTAATTTTGTAGAGGATTGCTTGCTGGAGAATGTCGGGATTTACTACCAGCGGTAGCTGTTCGGTCTGGTTGATTGTACTTTCGGCGCCCATAGATTCCGCGAAGAAGTCATTAGTTATTAGTTATTAGTCAGTAGTCAGTAGTCATTAGTCATTAGTCATTAGTCATTAGTCATTAGTCATTAGTCATTAGTCATTAGTCATTAGTCATTAGTCATTAGTTATTAGTTATTAGTCAGAGGGAAGGTTATTGAGAGCTGACTGTACAATTTAAGAGTATAAAAAAGCCGATTTTAGATTTATTTGGTTTCGTTGCTTAGTCTTTTTAGATTGTATTAAATCAGATTTGAGAGCTTTATTTTGGATAAATCTCAAATCTCAAATCTCAAATCGACCAAGCCCAAAACCCGAGTACGTCTGAAAATCGGAGTCACTATCAAAATAAGCTGTAGCGAATTCAAATTCTATGTTTCATGGCGAGGTGGAAAAAGCGTCAAATCCTCTCGCCTTCTCCCCTCTCTCCTTCCCCTTGTCAGCCATAACAGGCAATTTATATGGGTAGCAAATTAAAGCTGGGCTTAGTTGCTGCCGGTAAAAGTTACTAGGGGGAACTTTGACTGAGCTTCAGTCATCGGGCGCCGTCTGCCTTCCTCTTGCCAGTAGTTGATTACTTCTGTGGCTTGGTTGAGGATTTCGACGCGATCGTTATCAGCAATCCAGTGTTTGGCTTCGAGTTCGTTTTTGAGGTCTTCCCACGCATCTTTGCGGGGCCAGAAAAAGTAGGATGTCAGCGGGCTAGTTCCTTTACCTACAACTTGGTCAACGGCGAGGGCAACATTCTCTTCTAGCCAGAGAACTTTTAAGATGAACTTGGACAAGCAAACCTCCAGGGTTCCGATCGAACTTGTTAAAAATTTCTACAATCGCTAAGCGTAGCACACTTGTTCGATAATTGGTCATCGGCCATGAAAAGTTTTGTGGCGCGGCTGCTTTTAGCGCTACTCAGGGGCTGGAAACCGATAAAATTTGGGTTCTCACGCGCCCTAGGTACAAGGATGGTTAAGTTGTGAACAGAGTTATTTTAGTTTTTGACATTGACGGTGTGGTGCGGGATGTGTCCGGTTCCTATCGGCGGGCGATCGCCGATGCGGTTGAACATTTCACGGCGGGTGCTTTTCGCCCGAATTCTCTCGATATTGACTCTCTGAAGTCTGAGGGAGTGTGGAATAATGACTGGCAGGCGTCTTTCGAGTTAGTTTGCCGTTATTTTGAGGGGATTGGGCGATCGAGAAACGAACTCGCTCTCAACTATGACGAATTAGTGGCTTTTTTCCAAAGTCGCTATCGCGGGCCCGATGAGAAAAATTGGACTGGTTACATTTGCGACGAACCGCTGTTGTTAAGTTCGGCTTACCTGGAAAATTTAACGGTTGGGGGTATTGCTTGGGGCTTTTTTAGCGGGGCGATGCGGGATGAAGCTGCTTATGTTTTGTCAGGGAAACTGAGTTTAAATTCCCCGGTGTTGGTGGCGATGGAAGATGCACCGGGAAAACCCGATCCGGCTGGACTTTTCGCGGCAATTGAACAGTTGGAAATTCTGCACGGTTTAGAAAAAAATTTGCCCGTGATTTATGCGGGAGATACTGTTGCCGATATTTACACGGTTGTGAAGGCGCGGGAAGTGCAACCAAATCGGGTTTGGCTGGGGGCTGGAATTTTGCCGCCTCACGTTTTGGATGATGCTGTGCGCTGCGAGGCTTATGCTGCAGGGCTGGAAAATGCGGGTGCAGCAGCGGTTTTCAGGAATGTTGAGGAGTTGACGGCTGCGCGGATTCGAGAATTAGTTCAGTTGAGTGTTGGCTGTTGACTGTTGACTGTTGACTGTTGACTGTTGACTGTTGACTGTTGACTGTTGACTGTTGACTGTTGACTGTGGGCTGTTGACTGTTGACTGTTGACTGTTGACTGTTGATACCAATTTTTTATGAGGCTGCATAGAATCTGATCCCCCCTAGCCCCCCTTAATAAGGGGGGGACAAGATTCCGCTCAAAGTCCCCCTTATTAAGGGGGATTTAGGGGGATCGAGATATGTGCAACTTCACATTAAATTGGTATGAATCGGGGTCAAAAAAATGAAAATTGCGCGAATTATTTGTGGGCAGCTTGATTCGACTTTGCGCTTGACGATGAAGCGCGGATTTGACACCGTATTATTGACAAACAAATGTAATTTTGTTAAATAATTTTGTGGCTTATCCTATTGACAAGTAAATGTAGTTTTGTTACATTTATTTGTCAATTTTTGCATCTTTGAGTTGACAATATCTGCTGCTGCGGCTTAGTACAGAGTAGAGGTCAATCTCTAGGAGAGTGCCACTATGTTAGTTTCGCGATCGAGTGATAAACAACCTACGCTGGAAGAAACGCGGCAACTAGAAAAGCTCCAAGCCCAAATCGAGCGGGCTGTTGCTGACGGCAAGATATCTAAGCATGAAATGGAAGACATCAAGAGAGCGATTTTGGCTGACGGAAAAGTTACTGTTGAAGAACTGGAACTGTACAGAATGTTGGTGACAGATAGGATTGTTTCTGGAGATGTGGAATACGAGTTTTGAGGAAAAAAATGAACGGAGGGAAGGTATTTAACGGATGAATGTTGAGAAAAGAAGAAACTAGGAAGAAGAAGTTAAATTGTTCTTCTAAAGTTTATTTACTGCTAGCTTAGGATGAAATTTGGCAATTTTTTGGAGCATCCCTTTTAGGAATTATACGCCACACTTATGGGGATGCTCGCAATTTTTCATTGGTGTTGTGAGATTATTTTAAGTGCAAGAATTTGTCTAATGCACTGACTGCAAGTGGTGGCCAGCGGCGGGTATTGGCAACCCAATCGAGGTCTTTGTAGCGGGAGTCGAGGCCGATGGCTGCTACCCAATTACTCTCAGCTTCGCCGCGATTTCCTGTTTCCCAAAGACAGGCGCTGAGGGCGGCTCTCATGTCGGCAAATTGGGGGTATCTGCGGACGATATTTTTCATGTTGCGAATAGCTTCTTTGGTTTGCCCGTTTTGATAAAGTGCGAGGGCGTGGTTGGCGCGGGCAAAGGCGTATTCGGGGGCTAGTTCAAAGGCTTTGCTGTAGTCGGCAATTGCTTGTTCCCATTTTCCTAAACCTGCTTCGGCGTTGCCTCTGTTGTTGTAGGCGGCTGGATCTTGGGAGTCTAATTCTAGTACGTGATTGTAGTCGGCGATCGCCTCTTCCCAGCGTCCTAAACCTTCTAAGGCGGTGCCGCGGTTGAGGTAGGGATCGGGGGCGTCGGGTGCTAGTTCGATCGCTCTTTCGTAGTCGGTAATAGCGGCTTGTAGTTTGTTTTGGCTGACTCTAGAATTGCCTCGGTTACTCCATGCGGCGGCTTGTGAGGGAAATTTGTCAATAATTTGAGTCCAAAAAGTTTCTGCGGCGGGAAATTTGCCTTCATTTGTAGCTTCAAAAGCTTTTTGAACGAGTTCTCCCAATTCCTGTTGAGGATCGGTGATATCTGTTGCTTGTACTTGTGCGGCAGCGGGCGCGATATTTCCCAACCAAACTAACCCGGTTACAATTAATACTGTAAAAAATGTGAACAGTGAGCGAATCATCTTTGTTGGCAGTTGAAACTTTACTTAGGAATGAGAATTAAATAAAATCCACTTTTCCTGTTTGTTGTGGAATGGGCGTCCCGCCCGTTGCCGATAGACGGGCGGGACGCCCATCACACAAGAAAAAAGGGAAATTATTTAATTGACAATCCTTAAAGACATTATTAACCAAAATTTTAGGTATTAGTTCGATATGTTAGGACTAATTTTATGAAAAAACGGTTGCTAATTTTGGGGGGGACGGGGGATGCTGCGGAACTGGCGGTAAGAGCGTCTCAAATTGCTGAAATCGAGGTGATATCTTCGCTAGCAGGACGCACTCAACAGCCTTTTACCCCAAAAACGGGTACGGTGCGAATTGGGGGGTTTGGTGGGGCGGCTGGGCTGGCCGAGTTTTTGCTCGTTAGCGGAGCCCGCCCCTACGGCGGCTACGCCAACGGAGAGGATCGCCCGATCGACTTCTTAATCGATGCTACTCATCCGTTTGCGGCTCGGATTTCTGCTAATGCTGCTGTTGCTGCTGCTGAATGTAATGTGCCGTATTTGATGCTGGTGCGTCCTGCTTGGGAGAGGGTGGAGGGCGATCGCTGGATTGATGTTGCCAGCCACTCGGAGGCTGCACAGGCTTTATTAGGGCAGTCTCAGCGGGTGTTTCTCACCATTGGTAGGCAGGAATTGGCTGCTTTTGCTGGTTTGGATGCTATTTGGTTTTTGATGCGGGCGATCGATCCTCCGGCACTCAACTCTCCTATTCCTAATGGTAAGTTGTTGTTAGCAAGGGGGCCTTTTTCTTTGGAAGACGAGCGCCAATTACTATTAGAATTTCAGATTGATACAATTGTTAGTAAAAACAGCGGGGGCGGTGCTACTTATGCGAAAATTGTGGCGGCTAGGGAACTGGGAATTCCGGTGGTGATGGTGCAGCGGCCGCTGATTCCCGATGTTGAGCAGGTTGCTGATGTTGAAGGGGCGATCGCTTGGTTAGTTAAGCAGTTATGATATCAAATTCGTTAGCATTGGAATAGTAAATTCGAGTTCACTGTTGACGGTTGACGGTTCACTGTTCACTGTCAACAGTCAACATTCAACATCATAAGGAGTGTTACCGGAAATGATATTAGTAGGGTTTCAAACATCTGCCAGGTTATGTCTTTGAGTAATAGTTGATTTTCTGGCTGGATGATTATTTGTTGTAGTTCTAGCTGCATTTTTTGACTGTTTTAATAGGATTTGAACTATAAAATAATTTAAGTTAATAGATTTTAGCAATTCAGAACTTATGCGGAATTGCTGTTAGAGATTAAGATTAAATTTATTGAAAATTAGGGTAGCGTTGGGCAATCATTTCCTTCAGCAGTTCTCATCCCTCCTATGAGAGTTTCTACCCTCGCACACTGCTTACCACCGCCGTTTAAAGGAGAAACTGCGACTATAAATGAAGTTCTATCTGGATTGCCTTGGTAATCAAAAGTGAGCGATCTCTGAGCCAGTGTAGGATTAAGTTGACTAAAGGTAAGCGCAATAGTGCCGGGTGGAATTTCGCCTCCACCATCTAACTTTTGCTCACTACCACCCGTAGCTAGTGGCGGGTTAAACGTGACCGTTGGCGGGTCAACAGGCGGAGTAGCATTAGGATCATAATTGAATGTAACTGTGACAGTGCTCTTAGTTCGCTTTGCTTCGCTTTGTGCCAGTCGTAATGACTGGAAAACTCGATCGTTCACAGTGCGAACTCTTTGTCTGTTGATGAATGCCACCCAGCTTGGAGCGGCGATCGAGCTGAATATACCTATGAGCAACGCTATCACCAACACTTCTAGAAGGGTGAATCCTCCATCGCCTTTTCTGGATGCAGTATTTTTGTAATTAGGGTTTGCTTTTGTTGCAGAAATCTGCAAAGCTTTTAATAATATTGGGGTTTTCATTTTATTCTCCTGTTTGAGCGGCTAGTGCGGTGAGTCGGAAATCTGTTTCCAACATAAGTTATTGTGCTACTGCACCGAGACCTTGTACTTGAACGGTTGCTGTTGGGAAAAATGCCGATTTGTCGGGGTTGTAAGCAGTATCGTTGGGTTGAAGGCGACGCAGGCTGTTTCCTCTGATAGTTACTCTGGCTATGTTATTAGATGTATCAACACAAGCGTAGAAGCTATTAGCTGAGTTGCCTGACCTGTCTCTTATTAGTAAATGTTCGGGATTGAATGCTGGTGTTCCTGCCGGTGTTACTGCTGGCGGGACAAAACCCAGAAGAGTTTGGCACTCTACTCCTGTCGGAACCGGAACATTCTGTGTACTGTCGTCTATATAATTAACCAGCACTTGAGGGTTTTGTGCCCCTGACTGTGGATTTGCCAATCCCGTGGGATTTGTCACATTAACTGTTGGATTGTTTAGGCTAAAACTGGTCGTTGGGGTAGTGTCAGTGGAAGTATTAAAAGCAGGATCAGTTTGCTGAGCGGTTGTGGTGTTGGCAGTACCATAAGGGGTTATACCACCTGGAACTGATAGGTCTATCACTCGATCAATTCCATCCCTAATTTCATAGCGGACAATACGGGTAGGACAATTGCCTCCAGCCGGTTGACACCAAGTAGGGTCGGCATCTCTAATTTGATAGTAAGCAACTAAAGATTGCACGTAGGTGTCGTTGCATTGACGGGGATTCTGAGCCTCGCAATTTCTGGGTTTGACACTAGCAGCAACAGTGGGATTAATAGGAAGAGAATTTCTAAGCTGCTGGCGCTTCCAAAATACCAGAATTGGTGTTCCATTTGCATTTGGAGGAAGCTGGGGTCCAACAATCTGTTCGTTAGGGCCAGCAGGTCCATTGAGCGCCCTATTGTCGTAAATATACATCGCTTGACTCAAATCTTGGGCGATGAAATCCACCGCTGCCTGAATGTCTTGCTCGGTGTTTGACTTTACTTGTTCCCTCCTGTCGGTATTCAGCATATCGACTACAAAACCGAGCATCGGTGTAATGATTAAAAATGCCATAATCGCTCCCACTAATAGCTCAACAAGAGTCATACCCTTGTCTGTGTGAGCTACATCGGATCGGTTTGTTTGGTTCTGACTTTTGAGAAGCAACCTGAGTAAAGTTTTCATTTTGACTTTTTCCTTTGTCAAATGGGGGGAGCGATTTTAAATCTAACAACCGGGACTTTGATTATTACTGACAGCCACCGGGGGTACGAGCGCACAACGATCGATATGCAGAAGTACCTCCGTTTGTAGTAGGGGGAATTTCCGTTTTCATTACCACCACAGGCGCTTGAGGATTGCCAAGACCGGAATTAGCAACTGATTGCTGTTCAGTTTTCATCTGACCTCCGGTAAACCCATCCGCGCGGTAAACCCGCACAGTAAGTTCGTAGCCTGTTGGGGTCGGATCGTTTGTCGCATTAGCTGGATTTCGCCAAGCACCTTGAACAAAAAACTCTTTGCTGCCAGCACAACCTGCCGTTTCATCCAAGTTAACGCAGTACAAAGCATTGGAGGCTGTAGGAGCAGGATGAAAAGCAGGAGGAACAGACGTATCTCGCGCAGGAAAACCGATCGTAGGTTGTGGATCAGTTGGAGGTTTGATCGCCCCCGTTCTGAGAGCGTCTATGTAAGCTCTCGCCGCCTGGGTGGCGAGTTCCGTCCGGCGCGCTTGTACGCGAGTTGCTACTGAGAATGCCATCACGGGGGCGATCGCAATCATCAGCACCGAAACCACAATCATCGCTACCAACGACTCGATAATCGTGTAGCCGCCATCTCGCGACTTGGATACATTTTGTTGTCGTTGTTGGTCTGTCATATAGAAGTCTCCGGTAATTGCTCGGCCGAAAGTTACAGGTTTGGAGGACAAACTGCTGGGCGATTGGGATTGGTAGCAGGTATAGCAGGTAAGCCTGCGGTATCCTGCGGGTTCTGGGGAACGGTCGCACACATCAAAGTTTGTACCCACGGGTCATTTCGGGGAACTTCCCGGAAAAACTCATCCGGGGTAGACTGTGCCGGAGGAGTAGTGAACCTTTGGGTAAACAAGTCAGGCGACTGAGATACCAGGCCCACGTCATAACCCCAGTTCCTGACAGGAGCAGTAAAGAAGGGAATCCGACCCATACCATTGGCACCGGGGATGCTGCCGTTGGCAGTTCTATAGCCAGGCTGAGGAGGGGTAGGGGAATAATTGATGGCTGGAGCTGGTCCAGCTATGGGTAGGGGTGCAAGTGTCGGTGGCGCAAATAGGCTCAGCAACTGAGTGTTTGGATTTGTCTGTTGCGGAGCAGCCGGATCGAGAATCGGGAGGTAGGGTGCGGTGCTGTAGGCACTGCGGTTGAACTGAATAAAACTACCTTGAATGTTGCTGTTAATGGTACTCCAGTTCTCCAAAAACCGGGCCAAGTTTTGCAGGCCGCCGTTAAAGTCACCAACGTTGTTGCCTAATGCTCGGGAAGGAGTGTCGTTCGAGCCTACAATCAGGTTGAATGTTGTGCCTGCGGGCACGGGCAAAGCCTGCGGTATCCACCCAGTCGCTTGCACGGCCAGTCCACCTGTTGGTAAAGGAGCACTTCGAGCCCCTGCTAGTCCCACAGTTTGAGTTTGCAAGACTGGCATCAGCAGTGGCTGCGAACCCGAAGCTGGCGCGCCTGCTGCTGTTAAAACTGGTAGCACTGCACCCGTGCTGTCCATCAGGTTGCGGTTGAATACATACGGGAAATCGCCTGAACCGTAGGTTACGGGATTACCGCCAGCGGCTACCGTCGTTGCAAACCACAAAGAATTAGTTGATGTTGTCCTGGCTTGACCAGGAGCAGTAACAGCAATAACCTGGTTCTGGTTTACGGCACTAATTCCTAAAGGCACTGGATTAGGAAGGTTTGCCAGAGCGAAAGCTGTAGGAACTGTAGGAGAAGGAAGAGGAGGAGTATAGGTTCTTTGAAAGGCAACGCGGCGGGGGAAGCGCTGCAATTCTGGCGCTGGAGGAATAGCCGTTGTTCCTGCTGGATAAGGAGTGGCTGCGGCTGTTATGTTATCATTAACATTTGCCTTACCGAATAAGGGTGCGACCGTCGCCCGTGCTGGATCGACGTACCAGTCGCCATCTCCACAGGCAGAAACCGGCAGTTTTGTACACACTTCCATTACATACTCCGGGAACTGCCCGCGCCGCTGCACGGGGGTGACGAAGTTGTTGAAGTAAGAACTTCTAAGAGCGTTGGTATTCGCGTAGCTGGCATCTGTTAGTGTTGCCCCCGCTCCTAAAGGGCCACCAGTAGCAGAGAATGCGCCACTCGATAGTCCGTTGGTAACAAAGTTATTGGTGTAAAATCCTTGCTGTTTGCGGGGCAATACAGCAGCAGCACCGGCATTGTTTCTCAGGTCAAAATCACCCTCGTTGCGGAAGCCAAAACGGTAATTTGCCGAGAGTAGGGTGACTGCATCTGACAGTACGTTTGCGGGACGCCAAGCGTCGCCGATCGCACATCCGGTCACTCTGGGGTCGTTTTGGCGACAGGCAAAGTTTGGATTGAGGTTTTGGCGATCGTAGAAAGTAGTCCAATTAAGAGCCTGAGTAAACTCTTCTTGAGTGTGAAGGTTGAAATTTCCTTGAATATAGACTGGCAAATTAGATGCCAAAGTTAGTCCTTTTTCCTGTACCACGGCGGCGACACTAGGATTATTTCCTATGCCGGGGGTTCGAGCTAGCTGTGCACCGTTAACGAGCAGAATCCCGTTAGGCTTGCGGGTGGGGTCGAGTAGGGAGTCCGTAGGACTGACCGATGCGCTCCTTGCTTCATCTATGCTCGCGCCTCCTGTACCGGGTATGCGGGCGCTGCGATCGGGCAGCGCATCATCCCGGCTGGCATAGATAATCCCGGTGTTCGGCAGTAAATACTCTCCCGCTCCAATTTGGGTGCTCCGCAATACATTGAGGTCTATTTGAGTGGCGCGAATTTCTAAGGGTTCCCGTTCTTCTAAAGGCAGGTTGTAGTTTCCCGTTAGCTGCGCTGCTCGTGATGTTGGGCTAACATCTGTTAGCGGACTGCTGAGCGTAAAGGCTTCGTTAACGTTGGGGGTCTGCCAGTCATCGCGGTCTATCGCCTTAATTTCTCTAGCATTCAAAAATGCTACTTCTTTTATAGCCGCATTATTGCCAATATTGGGAATAAGTCCGGGAGCGGGAGCGGCACCCCCTAGAATTTGTAGAGCGCAATTAGTTGAGTCAATAGCCGCTGTTTGTGCCAAAGAGCGAGCGCCGGGGGCGGGGCCGCGTTCGAGAGCGTCTCTCAAAAGCGGGTTGACAAACCGACCGTCGGGGAAGACTAAGTTAGCTTGCTGTACTAAAGGACTATTTCCGGGGAACAAACCGTTTACGGGAGTCAAAGGACCGATCGCTCTACCGGCTAGTATTCCATTGATGCCATAGACTACTCCGTTGTTAGAGCCAACTTGAGTTCCGCGAACCCCTAATGCGGTGTCACCACTTACATCAGGAAGTCCAACTCGATTTCTGGCTGTAGAAGCCGTGCTGGGGTCGTAATAGCTGCTGATGCAGGCCAGCGGCGTTTCATTGAAAGTTCCCGCTCCCCCTGGCGCTGCCCCGTTTGCATAGTGATAAACTACTGTCGCCCGCATCCGCAAATCCCCCTTGGCATACTGGGGAGTAGTCCCATCGATCGCAGAACCTGCTGCTACCGCCAGTCCCGTTGGCGTTAGCCCTCCTGGCGGAAAAGGTGTCGCCGGCAGGGGTGCTCCGGGCCATTGAATCCAACCCACCGCGCCAGATGCAGGATTGTTGTTATACACCTGAGACCCTGGCCCCAGAGGCGACATCGGCATTGTATCGGGCCAGACAACAGGGTAAGCCTCAGCAGCAGGAGTTGTTGGGTCGTTGTAAGTATCAGCAGGGCTTGCTACTCCGCCTCTGGTCACACCAGTCACAGGATCTTGCCAACTGGGGGGTGGCAGAAAAGAATTGATGCGCTCGTAAACCCCTGCACCGGTGATGACGCGCAGACCACCATTGCCATCCAGGGGATTGACGGGTACTCGGGCAGCTTCACCTTCCCAGAAACCGCTGCGGTCGGTCGCTCCCACGTCACCCAGTTTTGTCACCCTGGGCGATCGGGTACGCTGCTGAGTGCTGCCCGTCCAGGTTACACCCACGTTTGCGGGCGTGTTGACCAATCTGCCATTGTTAGCAGCATCTCTGAGGGCTGGTAGGTTATTACCCACCAATACCCGATCGCCCAAGAGTGCTTCTTGGTCTGGCTGTGTTGAAGGGTCTGTTGCTGGTAGCTGGGTTGGTGTAAGTTGAATGTTGGTGTTAGCGTCCGCCGGAATGCTCCATACGTTGGGAGGTCGCAGATCGTCAGTACCTGCTCCTAGAAGAGGCAATGCCCCCGGTGTTTGTGGCGGCAGAGGTGGCGCCCAAGGAAGGCTGAAACCTTGAGTTGGGTCGTTTGTAGGTGCGGGAGGCGGTCCTACTTCAGCAAAAGGAACCTTCCGAAGTGTCTGTTTAAAATGTTCTTCCAGCGCTTGTTTGCGGGTTTGGGTGTCCGGTTTATTTCGCACCGAAAATGGGTCGTTTGCGGCTACCGGCTCAACATCTTCATCGGGAGGGTTTGGTCCCCTTGCTGCTGCTACAAGCATAGCGAGGCGAGCTGTATAGGCAGCATTGTTATAAAGTACCTGCAAGCTGTTATTGCCCGTAGCGGATTGATTTGCGGGGTTAATGGTTTGGGCCGCAGCTTGCATTGCTGCTGTTCTCCCGCCGGGTCCAGGAAGATTAGCAACTGTCCGAAAAAGATGTACGCCCACTGGATTAGTGGGTATGGTGCTGCCCGACCACCCGCTAACTACATTTCCTCCCACCGTAATTTTGCTATTCTCCTGGTTGTAAAAACAGGAAGCTGGGCTGCTGATTTGATACAGTTGTATACTATTTGGATTATTGACCCCTGATACCAACAAATTGCTATTTGTAAGTATACCCCCGTTTAGATTCAGCGGAGGTCCCGGCGAGATATCTAGATCGTCTTCATAAACTGCCGCGTTGTTGGCGAGGGGAATGCGGCTTTGGTCTTGCTGGTATTCAAGGGCCGAAATGCTGGTGGTGCCTTTAAAGGCTTGATACTCTGCACCTAGAGTACCAGCTTCTGCGGCTGTAATTGGTACATTAACCGTATAAACAAAAAAGCTCTTTTTCAGTAGACCGTCGTCGGTTTTGTACCAACCGAGGTTGCCGACCAAACTAGCAACTGTACCTCCACCCCTGGCACAGGCAGGGGTTGCATTCCCCGACATTGGTGGGGTTCTTGCTTCGATCGGTCTTCTCGGTCTTGTGAAGTCGCCTACAGTTGGGGCGACATTACTGCGTGCGGGGGTGCGGGAGAATATTCCGTAGAGAGTAAAAGTGTCAAATATTCCATCGTTATCGGTATCGACTGGATATCTCCAAGCAGTATTTATAGCTTCATTTTCTAAATTTGTTGCGGGGTCAATAATAATTGAATTTCGAGGATTGTCTGACGGATTTGCGCCATTTGCAGGAACACTAAGATCGGCTCTAAGTATCAGCCGTCGCTCGTCCCCAAATGTGTAAAGATCCGGACCAGGTGTAGCGTTGGCCAGCCTGCTGTATAAATTTTCATCGGATGGAGTCGCCGTCGGTCTTTGCGGGTCTTCGTACAACAGGAAATTTATTTTCGCTTTTGCCCGATCGAGCGCGGGAGTGGCGGCAGCCAGCACCTGCTGGTTCACGCGCACGTTACGCGCCGTATTAGCCCGATCGAACGATCGTAGCGTAATCGCCACAGTCAACAAAATCACTACCAGCAACACCATCGTCACCGTCGGCAGCACAAACCCCGCCACCGGCAGTCTCGCCCTCCGGCCCATAGCCATCAGGGTTTGCAGCATTGCTCTCATCAGCCGCTTCGCCCCGGATCTGGTAACACCAGCAATCCGCCGCAGCAGGGATACGATAACTTTGGATAATTTGCTCTTAAACATTGACGCCTTCCTGAATAATTTCAGAGATGGTATTGCTGGTAGTTACTGCTCGACAGTACAATCCCATCTTTATTGTTCCCATTTTTTGCAACTTGCATATCAGCCTCTTGCACAAATTTTAATCTGTACTTTGGCTGAAAAATAAAACCCACAAACCCGCAACCAAAATCGCCGTCGCTAATATATTTTTCAGCGAAAAATTTGCGCCGCATGAATTAGATCTTCCTAACTCCACTCTAATCGAGTTAAATTGAAATGTCAGTGGCCAGAGCGAGAGTGAATTTGATCGCCCCAAAACAGCGATTGCGATCGTATCCGAGGTATTACCTAGCCCACCCCGGCAGGCATTGTTTGTCTAGGCTCAGTTTCAACCACCGGAATCTAGAATGTAGAGAGAGCGATCGAATTGTGGTTAAGCCCCTAAGTGCGATCAAATCTAAATTGGGCGATCGAATTTCTGTCATGCCCCCAAGTGCGATCGAATTGTCGTCATGCCCCCAAGTGCGCTCGAATTTTCGTCATGCCCCCAAGTGCGCTCGAATTGCCGTCATGCCCCCAAGTGCGATCGAATTGCCGTCATGCCCCCAAGTGCGATCGAATTGCCGTCATGCCCCCAAGTGCGATCGAATTTTCGTCATGCCCCCAAGTGCGATCGAATTTTCGTCATGCCCCCAAGTGCGATCGAATTTTTGTAATGCCCCCAAGTGCGATCGAATTCCCGTCATGCCCCCCAACCCGCCGGGGGTTAAAAACCCCCGTCTCATAGCTAAAGTCCTCTAAAGAGGACTAATCAAATATTAAGATATTAGATATATAAATACATCTTCAGTCCTTTTCAAAGGACTTGCGCTATGAGACGGGGTTTTTAACCCCCGGCGGACAATCGGTACAAATGCCAAATCCCACACTGTCAGTACAACTGCAAAATATAAAACATACAACCCATGAAACAAACTCCCAAACCCCCCGACTTCATCATCATCGGCGCCCAAAAAGGCGGCACAACATCGCTTTACGCCTATCTCACCCAACATCCCCAAATCGCCCATGCCACCGAAAAAGAAGTACATTATTTTGACTTAAAGTTCGACAAAGGCCCAGACTGGTACTATGCCCAATTTCCCCTACCCAAAAACAGCCCCAAAAAAATCACCGGAGAAGCCAGTCCTTACTACATATTTCACCCCCACGTTCCCCAGCGAATTTATGATTTATGTCCCAAAGTTAAAATCATCGCCCTGCTGAGAAACCCAGTCGATCGCGCTATTTCCCACTACTATCATTATATCAGAATAAAATACGAAACACTCTCATTAGAAGACGCGATCGCCGCCGAACCCGAAAGACTAAAAGGCGAAATGGAAAAACTCCTAGCCAACCCCAAATACTATAGTTACGAACACCAACACCACAGCTATCTAAGCCGTGGCATTTACGCCGATCAACTCCCAGCCTGGATGAAACTTTTTCCCAAATCACAAATCTCAATCATCAAAAGCGAAGACTTGTATAGCAACCCAGCCAAAATCCTCAACACCGTCCTCGAATTTTTAGACTTACCCCCCCACCAACTACAAACCTACGGAAAGCTCAACTCCAACGAATATCCGCCCATCAGCGACACAGTATACGAGCAATTAAGAGCATATTTTCGATCGCACAACCAAAGACTAGCCGAATTGTGCGATCGAGACTTCGGCTGGGATTAACATCATTGTAGGGAAACCGCAACGCCCATTGGTTTCAACTTAAGGTAAAACCCATACTCCGGCAGTCCGGCAGGGAATTCATTCCCTGCCTCAAAGTTAAAGTCCTCGCTATGAGGACTAATGAGTTGAAAAATCTTCTCCTGAGTCCTCTTCAGAGGACTTTTGCTATTAGACAGGGAATTCATTCCCTGGCGGAGTCGCGGAGTCGCGGACTGGCAGATAGTCGGCTTAAGTGGATGACACCAATGGCCATTGCCGTTTCCCTACATTAACGGGTTCCCAGGCTGAGCCTGGGAACCCCTATCTAGAGGCTCTGCCTCGCTCTTGAAAATCGAGGCAGAGCCTCCGGCTCTGCGTTACCAGGCAGAGCCTAGTAACGAGTAATACCAAAAAACGACAACCGCGCCGAGTTAAACGGCATTGCCGTTTCCATACATTTTGCAAAAAAATGCTTGACATTCCTACCAGTCTGTGCTAGCTTGTCAAATAGTATTGTGTTTAACCCACAAATCGCAGCACTTCAGCTATGTTCACAGCCAAGTTCACAGCCAACAGCTATTTTTATTTTTGGTACAGCCAAGTTCGCCCGGAGTGAATTGGTAATTCACTGTGAACATCCGGGCGAACCGCAGACTAACACCTGCGGTTTTGTTTTTTCTACTTCTTTTCCCAACAACCAATCGAGTACAAGCGAAAACGGCAATGACATTATTCAGTAACTGGTACTACAGCTTTTATTTTTGGCCCAACCAAAGTTCTGGGTAAATTGTCGCGCTGTCTTTTCGCACCAACCCGGAACTCTTAAAAGTTCCGGGTTTTTTGTTGTCAACCACCCACTTAATTTTCCAGGAAAATTCCCTCATGTTAGAAGCCAAACTCGTAACCAAATCTCATCCCGAACACCAAACAATTGTCAAACTCTCAGAAACAGTCTCAGTCGGTGGCCAAGAATTACTAATCATCGGCGGCCCCTGTACCGTCGAAAGTTCTGCACAAATGGAAACAGTCGCCCGCCAACTATCCGCCGCCTCCGTGCAAGCTTTGCGAGGCGGAGTCTACAAACCTCGCACATCTCCCTATGCTTTCCAAGGCATGGGAATTGAGGGACTAGAAATTTTAGCCGATGTCAGCCGGCGTTACGGTTTACCCGTCGTGACAGAGGTAATGTCGATCGCCCAAATCGATCCTGTTGTCACCTATGCTGATATGCTGCAACTAGGCAGTCGGAATATGCAAAACTTCGAGTTACTAAAGGCGATCGGTCAAGCCGGAAAACCAGTCCTCCTAAAACGCGGCTTATCAGCCACAATCGAAGAATTTGTGATGGCCGCCGAATACATTCTCAGTCACGGAAATCCTCATGTAGTTCTCTGCGAAAGAGGCATCCGCAGCTTCGACAATTACACCCGGAATGTATTAGATTTAGGTGCAGTTGTAGCGCTCAAACAGTTAACTCATTTGCCAGTAATAGTAGACCCTTCTCACGCCGTCGGCAAGCGAGAATTAGTCGCACCACTAGCCAAAGCAGCGGTTGCTTGCGGTGCAGACGGATTAATTATTGAGTGTCACCCGCAACCGGAAAAATCCGTTTCTGACGCGCGGCAAGCTCTTTCTTTGGCAGATATGGTTGATTTAGTTGTTAGTTTGCGCCCTGTAGCCGCCGCCGTTGGCCGCTGCATACCCGATATTAATGTGCATTCACAGGTATTAAGTTTGAAGTGATATTAGTGGGAAATCATCTATAACTTTTAACGTCAAACTCTACAGTCGGTTTTAACCGAATTGAGCTTTGAGGCAGGGGTTTAAGCCCCTGCCGGAATCGGGGAAAGCGCGTGTTTCACGAATTTAGATTAAAATAAAAAATAATACTGTCATCTACGAAAATTTGCTTAATTATGGCAATACTACTTAACGTTCCCTCGATCGTCTGCTCCGGCTGCGGTGATACAATTACCAAAGCCATCAAAACTGTTGAATCCGATGCTACTGTCAATGTGGATGTCGCAGCTAAGACTGTTACAGTAGAAGCTAAAGCTTCGGAAGAGTCAATTAAACAGGCGGTTGTTGCTACCGGCCACACCGTCGAAGATTGATATTGAGTTTGGTGAGGGCGGATTTACGAGATTATTGGTCTTAGGCTGAAATTATTGGTAAAAGCCGCCCCTACAGAATTTTAAATTGATTACCAATGCCCAATGCCCAATGCCCAATGCCCAATGCCCAATGCCCAATGCCCAAAAGCTTAATCTGCTTCGTCTAAGTGTTCGGCGACGGCTTGGTAAAGTTCAAAAACGTGGCGATCAAGTAAACTATAAAAAACTTGTCTCCCAACCTTGCGGTAACTTACCAACCGCATCGCCCGCAATGCCCGCAACTGGTGCGATACTGCTGACTCGCTCATACTCAACGCCGCAGCCAAGTCACACACGCACAGTTCTTGTTTGGCCAAAACCGACAGCAGCCGCAGCCGATTCGCATCTCCCAAAAGACTGAAAAACTCAGCCATGCGCTGAGCTTTTGCTGTGTTGAGAACCTGTGTTTGGATGTCCCCGGCCCGTACACTGTCAACTAAGTGCGGTCGATCGCACATTGGTGTATCGTTTTGTTGGTGAGGCTGACTTATCGCTCCATTAACACCAGAGTTGGGTGACATCTTTTCCCGGCTAATTTTAATTCTCATTTTCATTTTAGTGCGATCGGCAAACCTTTTGTAACAAAACTTTTACATTCCCTTGACTAATATCTGAATATGTGTTCAGATATTAGTAGAGACAAACAACCCCACCAGGAGAAACTCAAATGACTACCGCCACCCAAACAAAATGTGCCTGTCCTTCATGTTCGTGCGTTGTCAGCCCCACCGAAGCCATTGAAAAAGACGGCAAAACATACTGTTCCAGTGCTTGCGCTGACGGGCACCCCAACGGCCAAGGCTGCGGCCACGCCGGCTGCGAGTGCCACAAATAAATATTCGGCTTCAGAAAAGGTTAATCACCAACTGCCAAATATATCTTAAGGGAGATGCGAACAGCGCATTTCCCATTTTTTTTGCTTTTAGGTTAAAGAAAAGTTAAAATAAAGCTAACTTAAGGTTAAGACTGCATTAATAGACTAAATACAGAGCGAAAAAGCACAATTGCTACTTACGCAATACAATAGAAGCAAGTTAGCGCCGCGATACTGAGTACAAATAGTGCTATTAACAGCAGAGACCGAACCAAAAGTTGAATACCAAAAGTTTAATTAGGAGGGGGCAATGAAAGAGCGGGAAGATTTTTTACATCCTCGCAATCGCTACTACGGTGATTTCACGCCAGAAAACTTGGCGTTTAATGCCAACTTGCAGGAGTTTGCTCAAAAAATAACTTATATTTGCTCACTGGAAACAGGGGGGAAAATTAGTGCCGAGAAAGCCTATAAAGATATTAAGATGCTTTGGAAAGACCTAAAATCCTCTAAGAAGCAATTGGGAATTGGTCAAAAACCCCCCAGTACCGAGGAGCCAAATTCACCTTAAAATCAATCGATTTTAGATTTTAGATTTTAGATTTTAGATTGAAGCATTGACCCCACGGATAAATTCGGGGGCTCCTTTATCGGATACAGGTTTTTTATTTCTGGGTCCTGAGTCTGCTTTCGGAATGAATCCGGGGGCTTGTATCCTTGATGCTTTCGGTCATCTCAGCAAACGCAGCGTTTGCAATCGAAAACCCCTGCGATTGCGAGCGCTGCTTTTTGCTGCGTACCCAGCAAATGTAAGGTGCTTGCTAGTAGGCGAACTTGAGAAAATTCTATGGTTTGGGATTTGGTGCAGTTTCTCCTGCAAA
This sequence comes from Microcoleus sp. K1-B1, assembly GCF_036704705.1. NCBI lineage: Bacteria > Bacillati > Cyanobacteriota > Cyanophyceae > Oscillatoriales > Microcoleaceae > Microcoleus > Microcoleus sp. K1-B1. The sequence goes on from NZ_JAUBSH010000018.1 coordinate 57,042, forward strand.
AGAAGTACAATTGCCACCGAGGCCAGAAATAATCGCGCAAGTATTAGTTTTCAGCATTCCGTGATATGTATCAGCACCCGTGCCGGGGCCGCCCAACTCGTCGCTGTAAAGTTCCTTGTCCCAAATTTTGACATTTGCCTCCCTCGCCACAGTTTCCATCAACTTCGGATTAGTTGTAGTTTCCGCAAAAATTGTCGGCACTCCTGCAGTCTTAATTTCTGAGGACAATTCGGCAATTCTGGCGGCGGTGGGCTGTTCCTCTGTCGTCACACCCTGCAAAGCTCCAGCCATCTCCAAACCGTAAGCATCGGCATAGTAACTCAGAGCATCATGAGTTGTTACTAACTTCCGTTTTTCGGCGGGAATAGTCGCAATCTGAGCTTTAATCCAAGTATCTATTTTTTGCAACTCATCTGTTAAGCTGGCTGCATTTTTTGTAAAAAGTTGAGCATTGGCGGGGGAAACTTTGATCAATTCATCCCGAATTGTTTCTACCATACGGATGCCATTTTGAGGGTTATGCCAAACGTGAGGGTCAGGGACTTTTTCGCCTTCTGCATGGGGTTCGTTTTCCGCTTTCTCTTCGCCGTGTTCGTGCTCGTCTTTGCCCATCAGCGGTTTGGGAACTGCGAGTTCGTGTACGGCGATTTTGGGTGCGGAATTACTACTGGATTGAATTAACTTAATGATGGTGGGTTCGTGGTTGTAGCCGCCGTATAAAATCAGATTTGCTGTTTCAATCGCTTTGCGGTCTTCCGGCTTGGTTTGATAGGCGTGGGGGTCGTCTCCCGGCTTGATTAGACAGGTAGTGTCGATCGAACTTTGAGCGATTTCTTTAGTTAGGTTGCAGATAACGCCAGTCGTAGCCACGACTTTGGGCAAGTTGGCGGCGGGACTGGCTTGAGTTTGAGTCGCGGCCGGACTCTCTGGCACTCCATTGCTGGCGTTCTGTCCTCCAGTGCACCCAACCAGCCCGCAGCCAATTGCCAAAACAGCCGCACCGCACAATCTGCCGCTTTTTCCAGCCCAGTTCTTTAACATTTTCACCTTTGGAACGATAATCATTATTGCTTTTTCGAGTTATCCTATTGTAGTAGCTACGAACAAGAATCGTTCTCAAAAGTTTGAATTATGTTAGAAGTGCAAGACTTAGCTGTTAATTATCGAGGAATCTCGGCCCTCAACAGCGTGAATTTCCAGTTAGATCCCGGACAATTAACGGGTGTGTTCGGCCCCAACGGCGCGGGGAAAAGCACGATGGTGAAAGCGATGCTGGGATTGATCCCGGCCTGTCGGGGTTTGGTGAAATATCAGGGGCGGTTGTTGAAGCAGCAGTTATCGCGGGTGGCTTATGTGCCGCAGCGATCGCAAATTGACTGGGATTATCCGATTACGGTGTGGAATGCGGTGATGATGGCGCGAACCGTCCAGACTGGTTGGTTTCGCAGTCCCTCGAAGCAGTCGCAAGAATTGGTGAAAGCTGCTTTGCTGCGGGTGGGAATGTGGGATTTGCGCGATCGGCAAATTGGCGAACTGTCTGGCGGACAGCAGCAGCGGATTTTCTTAGCAAGGTCGATCGCCCAACAAGCCGATTTATTCTTCTTCGACGAACCTTTTAACGCGATCGACAAAGCAACCGAAGAAATTATTTTCGATATTTTTGCCGAACTAAAAGCAGAAAATAAAACATTGCTAGTAATCAGCCACGATTTAGGCGAAACTTTAAAACAGTACGACAATTTATTATTACTCAACAAGCAGTTAATTGCGGCTGGTTCCTGCCGGGAAGTCCTCACCGCCGCCAATATTCAAAAAGCCTATGGATACGATTTAAGTTTAGTTTCAGCGTAAGCCAAAAAAGATTGATCTTTAAAATTGATAGTGGCACGGGCATCCCGCCTGTGCAATTGATAGTGGCACGGGCGTCCCGCCTGTGCAATTGATAGTGGCACGGGCATCCCGCCTGTGCAATTGATAGTGGCACGGGCGTCCCGCCTGTGCAGTTGATAGTGGCACGGGCGTCCCGCCTGTGCAGTTGATTGCGGTTGAAAAAATCCTATTATTAACCTAAGTAGGAAGGTGCAAATAAACAGAAGTATGTAACAAAAAGTAAAGCGAGCTAAAACCCTCTTCCCTTCTGCCTTCTGCCTCCTGCCTTCTGCCTTCTCTCAACGATAAATTTTCGTGCCTATCTACTTAATTCAATGTTAAACCTACTAATTGAGCCGCTAAAATTCGAGTTTATGCGAAATGCGATCGGCGTCGGCATTTTGCTAGGAATTCTCTGCGCCGTTGTCGGCTCCTATTTAATTGTACAGCAAATGGGAATGATGGTTGACATGATTGCCCATTCAGTATTAGCAGGATTGCCCGTAGCTTTTTCTTTAGGTTTCAATATTTCGATCGGCGCCTTTATATCGGGAATTATCAGCGCCGTGATTATGGCGTGGATTCAATCGCAATCACGCCTAAAGATTGATGCAGTCATGGCATTAATTTTATCTACATTTTTAGCAATTAGCGTCACCTTGATTAGCCTGTTGCGGACTACCAAATTAGACCTAGACGGGTTTTTGTTTGGGAATATCTTGTCAGTTGCCCCTGCTGACGTGCAGCAGACTTTTGTCATTACTTTGATTATTTTGGCGACGGTTAAAATGTTTTATAAAGAACTGCTATTTTATACTTTTGACCCCCTGGGAGCGCAAGCGTCGGGTTTGCCTGTAAACTGGATTTATTTCGGGATGATTTCGGCGATTACGCTGACCATTGTTGCGAGTTTGCAAACTGTGGGAGCGCTGTTAGTAATTTCGCTATTAATCGGGCCGGGAATAACGGCGTATTTGTTGGTAAAAGAGCTACATTTAATGATGGGATTAGGAGCCATTCTTGGGATTACAGCTAGCGTGAGTGGTATGTATCTCAGCTATTATTTGAATATGCCATCGGGTGCGGCAATTGTATTAGTTGTTTTTGGGTTATTTTTAGTTGCTTTGCTGTTCAGTCCCACTCAAGGCATTTTGACAAGAAAGAGAGGATAACACTCCTGGATGCAGACACTCTATTTGTTGTGGTTTTTTTACGCTTGCTTACGCAAAAAGTTTCCTGTAGGGACACAGCATTACCCACGGAGTGTCAACTTAAGGTACAACCCATAGTCCGGCAGTCCGGCAGGGGTTGAAACCCCTGCCTCAAAGCGAAAGTCTTCTTAAGAGGACTGAAGAAAAGAATTTTCAACTCATTAGTCCTCATAGCGAGGACTTTAGCTATTAGACAGGGAATTCATTCCCTGGCGGACTGACGGGCTGACTGGCAGAATTTCAGTTTAAGTTGACACCAATGGGCACGGTGCCGTGTCCCTACAAGGGCTACATATAAAGGTGCTGCGTCCTGGACTGGCTTACTTACTTAGCTTGACAATAAGCTTCGTAAACGCCGTCAAGCAGTAAGTTGATAGCAAAAGTTGCTTTCTCGGTGGCTAACAGCGCTTCCTGTTTTGCTTCTTCAGTTTGGCAAAGTTCTAACAGCGCTTCGCGGGTGGCTTCCGAGTGGAACTCGTCGGCTTTTTCGTGAACTTTAAAGAAAGACAAAGCTGCTTCGGAATCGATGCCGTAAAATTCCTTCAAACCAGCTATTTTGGTTGTAGAAACTTCGGGAATTTGCGCTTCGTAAGCGTAAAGGGCTGCTAAACCTGTGACGGGCGATTCGCTGCGCGCTAAGTCTTTGAGAATACGAACAGATTCGCTAGTTTTTTCTAAGTGTTCGTGATCGATAACGGCATTTCTGTCTAAACCCAAACCTTCGGCAAAGCGCAGCCACAGTTCAGGGTGATTAGCAGCGCCTCTCTCTTCTTCTATCAAGTTTTCGAGGAGCATTTGACGAATTTTGATGTCGTCACAGGCGGCGTGCGTAGCGCTGACGTAGGTGGGGAAGTTGTGGACTTGCAGATAGTATTCTTTGGCGTACTCTTGCAGCATTGCGAGGTCGAGTTTACCTTCGTTCCACATTTGGTAGAACGGGTGTTTCAGCAGGTGGTTTTGGTCTAGAATCGTGTTGAGTTGTTCGAGAAATTGCTGTTGGGTCATAATTGTCGATCGCCTTGGAGGATAGTTCAGCCACTAAAATGGTATTGTAATCTAGCATTTTGTCAAGACCAAGTTTTCAATTTTTATGTTTTGGTCAAACTGGTGCGCCCGCTGTGCGAACTTAGGGCCCCCCGAAGCCTTTGCCGCGCATAGACTTTGACCAAACTAGCAATTCGCCTCCACAGCCGCCGGCCGCGAGAAACTGGCCTTCGGGATGCCATGCGAGACAGGAAAAACCGCCCTCTGCACCTTTGAGAATTTGCAGCAATTGTTCTGCTTCATACCACAAACAAACTTGACCGTCTGCCGCTGCGGAAGCTAATAAAAATGTGCTAGGTTGAAAGGCGATCGCATTTACCACATTTTCATGCACCTCTAACGCCCAAGAATCCCAACCGACTCTTTCATCAGCGTCTCTTTCCCAGACAGAAATACCTTGAGAACTCGAAGCAGCTAACAAAGGTGCACCCAAAGAATTAGTTTTATCCGACCAAGCTAACTGCCGAACTTTCCCCGGAAAACCCTGCATTACCCACGGTTCAAAATTTCCCCATTCATTAACAATGAGAGTATTGTCCATATTGCCACAAGCTAAATATTCTCCTTGTGGCGACCAAGCAATTGCACCGGTTGCAGAGGGTACTGATAAAACTTCCGGGTCTTCGTCCCAGTCTTCGCCATGCCAAACTTTGACACCTTGATAGCCGCTAACTGCCAGATATTGAACCATCGGATGCCATGCTAAATCGAGGATAGATGATGACTCAAAATTCAGCGTTACTTCAACAACATTATCCTCAGCATTCCATACTTGAACGTAGCGCCCCATACTGAAAGCTAACTGGTTGCAGTTGGGACTCCAAGCTAACTTATCAACCCAGACGCGCTGGTTGTCCAAATCAGCAATTAATTCCCCAGAATTAACGCGCCAAATTCGCACTTTTCCATCTTGTCCGCCAGCAGCTAGGAATTGACTGTCGCGGGAAAAAGACAAGCAATCGGCTGATTTACCCGTGGCAGTTTGTAGCGTTTGCAAGGACAATTCATTCACTGCCCCTACTGCCGCCAGCATCACTTCGCCCGCAGCGGAACAGACTGCTAAAGTTGTGCCATCCGGCGACCAAGTAACAGCAGTTACGTAGTCAGACAGCATTTCTTTAGCGTGAAATTGCAGGGTTAGTTCACTTTTATTTGTCTTTTTGTTACCCATATTTATTTAATCTGAGATGTTGCACTCTTCTTAAGAACGGGCAAGATGCCCGTGCCACAAAAGATGAATTTTATTCTTGTGGAACAGGCATCTTGCCTGTTCCATTCCACAAGAGATAAATTTTATTCTTGTGGAACAGGCATCTTGCCTGTTCCATTCCACAAGAGATAAATTTTATTCTTGTGGAACAGGCATCTTGCCTGTTCCATTCCACGGGCAAGATGCCCGTGCCACAAGAGATAAATTTTATTCTTGTGGAACAGGCAAGATGCCTGTTCCATTCCACAAGAAATAAATTTTATTCTTGTGGAACAGGCATCTTGCCTGTTCCATTCCACAAGAAATAAATTTTATTCTTGTGGAACAGGCATCTTGCCTGTTCCTAAAAGGCTTATTCAAAATGCTTCAATAGGTCAATTAAACCAGACATTTACGAAAATCCTCTCGCAATTGATTTTCGTTTAAATTCCGACCTATGAATACAAGCTCATTTTTCGGAGTTTCGGTAGCTTTCCAAGGTCTATCCGGTCGGCCATCGAACAGCATATGCACTCCTTGAAAAACAAATCGCTTGTTGTCTCCGGCGACATTTAAAATGCCTTTTGTCCGAAAGATATTCGGGCCTTGAGTTCGCAACAATTCCTCAATCCAATCGCTAAATTTGTTGCCGTCAATGGCGCCGGATTCGACTATTGCTACCGAAGTTACTGTTTCGTCGTGTTCGTGAGTGTGTTCGCCCAAAAAGTCGGGTTCTATTTCTAATGCCCGGTTTAAATCAAATGCTTTGACGCCCAACAAAGCATCCATTGTTAATTCAGCGTTGCGGGTGCGGTAAATTTTTGCCATTGCATTCATGGCGCGAATTCGGTTTTCTAATTCTGCCAATTCTTCCTCAGTCACCAAATCAGTTTTGTTGAGCAAAACTACATCAGCAAATGCAATTTGTTCTTGAGCTTCGTCTGCGTCCCAGTGCTGCCAGATGTGCTTGGCATCTACTACAGTGACAACTGCATCTAGCAGTAATTGATCCCGCATATCTTCGTCTACAAAAAATGTTTGAATTACGGGTGCGGGGTCGGCTAAACCTGTGGTTTCGATGACTATGTGATCGAATTTGTCTCGCCGCTTCATTAAGTTACCGATAATCCGAATTAAATCACCTCGCACTGTACAGCAAATGCAGCCGTTGTTCATCTCAAAAATTTCTTCATCGGCATCAATTATCAGTTGATTGTCGATGCCTACTTCGCCGAATTCGTTGACGATGACTGCAACTTTTTTGCCGTGTTCCTGTGTTAAAATTCGGTTGAGCAGCGTGGTTTTGCCTGCACCCAGATAACCCGTGAGAACGGTAACAGGAACTGATTCGATCGCCCCAGCAGTCACCATACTTGACCTCGATTATTGTACAATGATAACCATTATCGCTATTTTACACCAGACTTGGTGGCAGTGACCCCAATATTAAATAATGTTAATAAATTGTTCGTGAGAGCTTGTCGGGGCGAGTTTTACCAATAATATTTGCTGCAATTCAAAATATCGATCGACCCGCCCCTCTCAGATGACAATTAGTTGTTAATCATAGCTGCAATTCGATCGCGCTCTAACTCTCGACCAATCAGCACTAATTTGGTTTGGCGGAGTTCGGAAGGTTGCCAAGGACGATCGTAGAAATATTCTATGCGCGATCCGACACCTTGCAACACCATCCTCATCGGTTTCTTGGGAACCGCCACAAACCCTTTAATCCGATAGATTTCCTCCTGCTGCATCAAGGATTGCAGTTTTTTCACCAAAGCTTCAGGTTCAAATTCGCGATCGGCAATAAAGAAAGTCGAGTTAATATCATCATCGTGCTCGTGTTCCTCCTCAGTATCGTGGTGACTCGGACGAGACTCCAAATCATCCTCAACCGCCGCATTAAATCCCATTAGCACATCGGGGTTAATTTCGCCACCTTTGCAAGGCACAATTTTTACACTCGGACGCAACTCTTGCTGCAACCAGCTTTGGACTTTCTGGTGAGTTTCCGCATCTACGCGATCGACCTTCGTTAAAAGTACCATATCGGCACAGGCTAACTGGTCTTCAAACAATTCCTCGATCGGAGTTTCGTGATCTAAACTAGAATCAGCTTGTCGCTGTGCCGTCAAAGCATCGATATCGCCGACAAAAGTACCGCTAGCAATAGCTTCGCAATCGACCACAGCAACAACACCGTCTACAGTAGCACCCGTGCGAATTTCTGGCCAGCGAAAAGCTTGAATCAAAGGTTTAGGAAGTGCGAGTCCAGAAGTCTCAATTAAGATACAATCAATTTGTTCTCTGCGCTTCAACAATTCCTGCATAGTCGGCAAGAATTCCTCTTGAACAGTGCAGCAAAGACAACCATTTGTTAGTTCAACAATATTGCTGCTGACATTTTCTTCTTCATCGCAAACTTGGCAATCGCGCAGCAGTTCTCCGTCAATTCCGATTTCGCCAAATTCGTTAACCAGAACAGCAATGCGGCGACCTTGATTATTTTGCAATAAGTGGCGAATTAAGGTAGTTTTGCCGCTACCAAGAAAACCAGTGATGACAGTAACAGGAATTTTGTGCATTGATAATTTTGTTGTTGTAGTGTGATTGAATATCTTTCAATTTTGGGTCATGCAATTGCGGACAGAAAACTCGTTAAACCGACAGTCCGGCAGGGGTTTAAACCCCTGCCTCAAAGCGAAAGTCCTCTCAAGAGGACTAATGAGTTTAAATTTTTTATTCTCAGTCCTCTTTAGAGGACTTTCGCTATTAGCCAGGGACTTAAGTCCCTGGCGGATTGGTGGTCTTAGTTATCACCAATGGGCAGAGCATGGTAACGAGAAAGGCTCTAATTTGCCAGTGGTGGAATCTTTGCTAAAACACCTTTTTTCAGAGCTTGAGGACGCTCAGACCAAGGCAACAAACCGTCCGGTTTAGCATAGTATTGACCCGCGCATTCGAGTACAGCCTCGACGCTTGCCGACTCATTTGCTGGTAAATCACCAAACAGATAAGTGTACTTTCCAACAGCAGCAAAAGACACCGCACAAGAGTGACTGCAAGCACTCATGCACTCAACCTCTTGAATCTCAAACTTATCAGAAAACTCCCAATTTTTAGCGAGTTGCGACAAATTTTCCATAAATTGTTGGCCGCCGCTTTTACCTTCGCGCTTGCCGTTTTTCCAAACACTAGCGCAAGCAGTGCAAACAAATAGACTGTGCTTTGTGCGTACAGCCGTGTTAATTCCATCCATCATCCGTACCTCGCAGATGCGTTCAAAAGTGAGTTAGATATCGGCGGGCATTCTGACTTGAGAAACCACAACGGTTTCATTACAGTTGCGGGACAGCGCCGGACTTGCACCGAACTTTCCCCGTTTCCTCTAACGGCTGCTCCCCGCTAGAACCGATCGCGAAATCACATCATACCGCACTTGCCGCATTTTTGGAAAAAAGTTATGTTGGTAATGTCGATCCATCAAAAAAAAATAACTCTTTGTGGAACAGGCATCTTGCCTGTTGCTGACAGGATATAACCCCTCCAAAAAAAAATAACTCTTTGTGGAACAGGCATCTTACCTGTTGCTGACAGGATATAACCCCTCCAAAAAAAATAACTCTTTGTGTAACAGCCATCTTGCCTGTTAATGACTGGCTAGAAGCCCCTCCCACAATAACATTTCTACAAACTATATGAACGCCTTCCCCGATTTTTCCACTCACGGCTATCAGATTGAAAAAGAACTCGGACACAACAGTCTCGGCGGCAGAGTTACATACTTAGCTAAAAATACGAATACTCAAAAAATAGTTGTAATTAAGCAATTTCAATTCGCTCAATTAGGTGCTAGCTGGGCAGAATACGAAGCTTACGAACAAGAAATTAAAGTTTTGCAAAATCTGGATTTTCCGGGCATTCCCCGCTATTTGGATTCTTTTCAAACTGACAGCGGTTTCTGCATGGTGCAGGAATACAAAAATGCCGAATCTGCTGTAGCGCGGAGTTTTTCGCCGCCGGATATAAAAGAAGTTGCGATCGCAACTTTAGAGATTTTAGTTAACCTGCAATCTCAGAAACCGCCGATAATTCACCGCGACATTAAACCAGAAAACTTGTTAATAGATGACGAACTCAATGTTTATTTAGTAGACTTCGGTTTTGCTCGGCTAGGAGGTGGAAATATCGCGGCTAGCAGCGTTGTCAAAGGTACGATGGGATTCATGCCGCCGGAGCAAATGTTTAACAGGAAATTAACAAAAGCCTCCGATCTTTACGGCTTGGGGATAACGCTAATTTGCTTGTTAAGTGGTACGAAATCTGCGGATGTCGGTAATTTAGTTGATGCCAATTATGGCATTCATTTCCGGCATTTAGTGCCACCATTGCAGCAGGGTTGGATGAATTGGTTGGAGAGGATGGTAGCGCCGAGATTGCAAGACAGATATCCATCGGCGGCAGATGCTTTAACTGCGCTAAAATCTTTGGATGTCAGCAGCTTGCCGAAAGTGAGAATTGAGCGCGATCGCATTCAATTCATCGCCACAGAATATGGAGAAAAAGTAACACAAATCGTTACCGTTAGCAACCCTATTCCGGATACAATTTTAGCCGGTCGATGGGAAGTTGCACCGCACCCGAACGATCCGCCACATACTCCTTACGACCACCCTTACATCTCCTTTGAACCGCAGAAATTTGAGGGCAATGAGGTTAGGTGCAAAATAACGGTAGATACGAGCAAATTGCTAGCAAGTAAAACTTATCATCGCCAGATGATACTCCACGTTAATTCCGATCCAAATACCCATGAAATTGAGATTCAAGTTAAAACTGCTCCTCTTCCCGAACCAAAGCAAATGCCATATTTGTTTAAAGATAGAGGGAGTTTTATGTTTGTGTTTATCTGCCTCGGTTGGCTGCTAAGCAACCCGATGGATCGAGGGATGTTTTTCACGTTAATAGCTGTGCTACTTTCGGGTTTTGCAGCAGCAGAAAAGATGCTCTATACAGAAAAAGAAAAGACGCTCTATACAAAAGTAAATAAAACTGCAAATGGGTTTCAATCTGTCTTAGGAGCCACTTTAGGGATTACAACAATATTTCTGGCATCGACTACTTTTTTATCAGTTATTGGTAGTAGTTTTGGTAATAGTACGGGTCAAGAAATCGCTTTACTTTTTTGTTTGGTGATTGCAGCTATAGTTGGTGCTTCAGGTTGTGTTGAGAAGAGTAGGAGTTTGACAATCCTGGCATTTCTAGCTTGTGGACTTTTGAGTGTCTTTTATTTACCGACGAGTATAGTAGTGACATTTGTGCTCTTTGTTACTAATTTGGGTTGTTTTAAGGTAGTTTATACCTTAGCTAAAGCCAGGAGTTACGAACAGATTAAAAGAGGCTTTTTTAAGAAAGATGCTGTAGCAATCGCATTTCTCACCGCTGGATTTTACATCAGTTTAGGAGCCGTATTTCAACGCTACTTAAGCGTGGCAAATGAGATGGAATCGATCGAACCCTTAAAAGTTTTAGTTTTAGCAGCAAGTGCGACTGCCCCTCTCCTCGTCACCGCTATTCCATTACTTTACTTGATTGTTCTTAAAAGAAACAGAATGATTGCTGCCTACCGCAAATCCAAGCCATATTTGATTAAACCATAATCAACCGTTCCTACTAATAACTTTTGTTTGGATTTTCAAAAATTTTAAATACTGAAGTCATTACTACAAACCTGACAAATTTATGGACGCTTTTCCTGACTTTTCTAACTACGGTTATCAAGTAACTCGCCAACTCGGACACAATCGCGCCGGCGGGAGAGTTACCTATCTCGCTACCGAAATTAATACGCAACGTTCCGTCGCTGTTAAACAATTTCAATTTGCCCAAACAGGCGCTAATTGGGCTCAATATCAAGCGTGCGAACAAGAAATTAAGATTTTGCGAGAACTGGATCATCCCAATATTCCCCGCTATTTAGATTCCTTCCAAACTGCATCGGGTTTCTGCATGGTTCAGGAATACAAAAATTCCGATTCTCTCGCTATTTTGTGCCAGCTAACACCGCAGCGAACCAAGCAAATTGCTATCTCTGTTTTAGAAATACTCAAATACTTGCAAAACCGCGTTCCTCCAGTTATTCACAGAGATTTAAAACCGGAAAATATCTTGGTGGACGATCGCCTGAATGTCAGCCTTGTCGATTTTGGATTTGCTAGAATCGGCGGGGGAGAAGTGGCCGCCAGCAGCGTTGTTAAAGGCACTTTGGGCTTTATGCCACCAGAACAAATGTTCAATCGGCAGCTAACTGTTGCATCGGATTTATATAGTCTCGGCGCAACGCTAATTTGCTTGCTAATCGGCATCCATTCTACTGAAATTGGCAGCTTGATGGACGATACGGGGCGGATTAATTTTAAACCTCGGTTGCCGCAGCTAACTCCAGAATTTCTTGACTGGTTGCAAAAAATGGTGGAACCTAATTTTAAACACCGTTATCCTTCCGCAGATGCGGCCTTAAATGCTTTGATTCCCCTCCAAGTAGTTCAGCAGCGTAACAACTTAAAACCGGTATTGATATCAGTCGGAGTATTAACAGCAATTTCGGCTATTTTTATTCCGCTTTTTTGTAAATCTCCCGAACCTCAAACAGCAGTAGATATCCCACGAGTAATCAACTTAGAAAATTTTAACCCTAAGACTCAAGTAATGTTAACTGACGAATTAGAATCAACGAAACTTAGGAATGTTTGGTCTTTGAAGAAAAACAAAAAAGTCTATTTTGCTGTAAGTGCTGCTAACTTGCCAGAAGGAGAATATAGAAGTTATTGTAAGGTTGTCAACCCTCAAGGACTATTGGCAGCCCAAAGTCAATCTTATTTAAGAACGACGGGGGATGGATTAAATACTTGGTGTTGGTACACTTTTCAAAAGGATGACAAGCCGGGAAATTGGAAGTTTGAATTTTACTTAGAGGGTGAAAGAGTGGCGCAAAATAGTTTCAAGGTCTTACCTTAAGATAGTTGTTCCGGGCTGGCAGTGAATTTCTTTGCCGTCAAAAGTTGGCGGATTCCAAGTTTCTGCATAACTTGCATTAATTCGATCGCTCTCGCAAATTGCAGCAATAGTTGTTATAATATTGCTACCCTTTTCTTTAAAAGCAAATACTGCGCCAGTGTAGGATTTCTCCATGCTCCTCATATCATTAGGTTGGGCAATCGCGATCGCGCTTTCAAATTGTGCTGGTTTGCGGTGATTGTGCCTAGTTTGAACCGGGCCCATTGATGAGACGAGAGTGTAATAATAGTTATTGGTCTGTTCTTTAATTCCAATACTCAATTTTCCAATGGAATCGCTAAATTGACCGTATTCTGCATAGTAAGCTTGCTGCGCTCTATTGATGCTTGAAATATATTGTATGGCTTCAAAAAAATTCTTACCCCTTGACGGGGACGGGGGCGGGACGATCGTATTGAGTGGGAAATTGTACCATGACGCCATGATGCCAGCCACAACCGCGCTGTAAATTGCAATCCTCGGCAGCAAACTGGATACTGGCAATCTCGATTTTTTACTGGCTTTAGCTACATTGACTGACATTTTTTTAACTGTCATAAAGTAAATTTGCCAAGCTTGTAGGGTGCGCCACAAGCACCCTACAGATTATAAATTATGCAGTTTCGTGCTGTTTGTGCCATGCGGGATGCCACAGCAATTCAGCAGTCGATCGCTTCTCGACCATTTCAGGAGTAATCATACAGTTAGCCACATCCTTGCGAGAAGGCAACTCGTACATCACATCCAGCATTAACTCTTCTAAAATGCTGCGGAGAGCTCTCGCGCCAGTTTTGCGTCGATAGGCCTCCTGGGCGATCGCCCGCAGCGCTTCCGGCTGGAATTCCAACTCCACGCTGTCCATCTTCAACAGCTTTTGATACTGCTTCACCAGCGCATTCCGGGGCTCGGTCAATATCTGCATCAAAGCTGCTTCATCCAGCGGCGAAATCACCGTCACCACCGGTATCCGCCCCACAAACTCAGGAATCAAACCAAACTTGACTAAATCGTCCGGCTGAACCTGCTGCAAAATATCAGCCGCCCGCTTGTCTTTAGCCGGCAAAGTTGAGTTGCTGTCGCTTTCTGTTGGCTGAATAAAGCCCAAGGATTTTTTACCCAAACGCTGTTCAACTATTTTTTCCAAACCGACAAAAGCACCGCCACAAATAAATAGAATTTTGCTAGTGTCAACTTGAATAAAATCTTGGTAAGGATGTTTGCGGCCGCCTTGCGGGGGAACATTAACCACTGTTCCTTCCAACATTTTTAGCAGCGCTTGCTGCACTCCTTCTCCCGATACATCCCTCGTGATCGAAGTGTTTTCGCTTTTGCGAGCAATCTTGTCAATTTCATCAATATAAATAATGCCCCGCTGCGCCGCTTCGACATCAAAATCGGACATTTGCAACAGCCGCAGCAAGATATTTTCTACATCGTCGCCGACATATCCAGCTTCTGTCAGTGTCGTCGCATCGGCTACCGCAAACGGCACTTCGAGCATTTGCGCCAAACTTTGCGCTAACAAAGTTTTGCCACAACCTGTGGGCCCGACTAGCAGGATGTTGGATTTTTGCAGTTCTACATCGCTGTCAGGGGAAGGCTTCTCGCTATCTTTAGCTTGGTCAACGCTCAAGCGCTTGTAGTGGTTATAAACTGCTACAGAAAGAACTTTTTTTGCTGAATGCTGGCCGATGACGTGGTTGTCTAAATGCTGCTTAATTTCTGTCGGTTTCGGAATTTGAGCTAAAACAATTTTCGATTTATTCGATCGACCCGGACGCCGCGTTCCTTGTCCCTGAGACTCTCGCACCTCTGACTGGGGAATCTGTTGACCAATTGTTTTACTGGAGTCAAAGAACTCCTCCTCTAAAATTTCATTGCACAGTTCCACGCATTCATCGCAAATGTATACGCCGGGCCCAGCTATTAACTTGCGGACGTACTCTTGCGACTTGCCGCAAAAGGAGCATCTGAGATGGGAGTCATATTTTGACATATTTGCCTCTTAATTTACGGTTGCGGTTGCTTGTTTCGACTGGGGAAGTTGCCGCAGGAGCGACCTTAGCTTTGCCCTAGAAGGGTTTCCCGATCGGACACCCAAGCCAGTCAAGCTTCGCGATCTCTATTTCTAAGTTAACACTTTTGAGGCTTTAGTCATTAGTCACGAGTCATTCGAGCAAATTTGAATTTTTCATTTTCACTTGAAAATAAAGCCGCAGGGGCTTACCATTTTTTGTATTCCAAAAATTTTCCCGACATAATTATTTTCACTCGATCGCCTTTTGGGTCTGCTTCTTTCTCGACATCCAAAGTAAAGTCGATCGCGCTCATAATCCCGTCACCAAATTTTTCGTGAATCACTGCTTTGAGTGGCATCCCGTAAACCTGCATAATTTCATAGAAACGATAAATCAGCGGATCAACCGGAACCGATGCCTCCAAAGAACCTTTTAACGGAGGTTCACAGAGAACCGCACCCGTCTCGCTATCTAGTCCCAAAGCCGAGACAATTTTCTCGGCTTCATCTTCTGATGCGGTAGCTTGACGGTAAATAACCGCCGCAATCCAAACTTCGTCGCGCCCCAAAACTTTTTCCAAATCTGCAAAACTAATTCCCTTAGCTTTTTTAGCGGCCAAAAGCTTTTCTGTAATTCCTGAAATTGCCATTAAATATTCTCCCCTTCACTTCAGTGTCAGATGTGCAATATCTCTCACATTTTGGCGATTTTGTCAATACCAATTTGAGAAAATAAATCGAATTGATAGCTGGGAACTTCAGCAAAAGTTGGTCTTGTCAACCCCCACAACTCATACAATTTGAGATTTGAGATTTGAGATGTTAGATTGGCAATGACTGATGACTACCAGGGTTGAGAGCTAGTCAACAGTTGCACTCTTTTTGCCAACTGGTATCACAACTGACACAACTGATAAATCCTAAAATAACTCATAACTGCCCTGTGGCAATGGTACAGTTGGCAGTATATGTAATAAAAGTTACACACGCAACGGCCTTCGGCATTCGGCAAACGGCTGAAGTTTGATCCTGCTAGCCTGAAGCTCAATCCTCGATCACGCAGCCAAAGCGCCTTTACCACTCAAAACCGGCAACTGACAAAAGTATGGAGATTCAGACCAAAGATTACACGATCCAGTACGATCGCGCTACGCAAACAGTCACCTGTAGCGGATCGTTCCGACTCAGCCAGGTGGAAGAATACGCACCGATCGTCGATCTGCTCAACGAAGTGGCTGACTCCTCGCCAAACACGGTGACTCTAGACTTGCGAAAGCTAGAATTTTTAAATAGTTCTGGAATTAATATTTTCTCAAAATTTGTGATCAAAGTGCGCCAGCAAAAAAATATTCAAATCGCCATCAAAGGTTCTAAACAGATCCCCTGGCAGATAAAATCCCTGAAAAACTTGCAGCGGCTGATGCCTTCCTTGCACTTAGAATTGGAATAATAACGAAAAAGGTAAACAGGAATCCCCGGCTAAGTGCCAGAACCAGGATGAGGGTGGCTGAAGTTAATCGGAATAAGTCATAGTTAAACTAGCACAAAACCCTAAAAAACTTCAGAACCGACTAAAAATTACCAATTTTCAATTGCTATGCAGGAAGAACCATCGACAGAACAGCTACTTTTCGACGTTCAGCGGCTGAGTGCGGAACTTGAAAACTTGAAGCGCGAAAAGGTTGACCTAGAACTTTTGCTGGAGACTACCACCGAACATTCAGATACGATGGAAGCTCACTTGCTGAGCAAAGCTCAGTTGGCGCTGCGTTCAAGCGAAGAGCAGTTTCGGGCGATCGCCTCGGCAACTCCCGTGCCGATATTAGTTTCTCGCCTCTGTGACGGCTTGATTATGTATGCGAACGCTCAATTGGCTTCTCTCCTGAACATACCCCTAGAAAAATTGATCGGCTGCAGCACTCCAGACTTTTACTTCAACCCCGCCGATCGCCCAAAGGTACTTGAGGAACTTGCTAAAGAGGGATACCTCCAAAACTACGAAATCCACTGCAAAAAATCAGACGGCACCGCTTTCTGGGCGATGATCTCGGTTCAGTCGCTGGTGTTTAACGGGCAGCAGACGGCATTGTGCGCCTTGTACGACCTCACCCAGCGCAAGGAAGCAGAACAAACCCTCCAAGAGAGCGAAAAGCGTCTCCGCCGCCAGAGTTTGGCTTTGTTGCAGCTAGGTAGGCAGAGGACTCTCAACAGCGGTGCGCTGAATGTGGGAATTCGCGAAATTACCGAGGCTGCTGCCCGGACTTTGGATGTGGAAAAAGTCAGCGTCTGGCTTTACAACCATGGAAGATTTGGAAATCGCTACCCCAGCGATCCCCAGCTAAATTTTACGGAGAGAGTGCTCGCCCACAACCAAACAGAGCCACTCGATACAGAGGCCGCTGCCCCAGAGCAACACGAGGGAGTTAATCATTCTAAGTTTAAAATCCCCAACCTCAAATTAGTTTGTCTCGACGTGTACGATCGCACCCAGGAGAATCATTTGAGCCGGGACTCCATATCGGCAAGCGATTTAAATTTATCCATTTTAGATGTTGAAGGCGACGCACCGGGCGAAAATTTGCGATCGGACAATGGTTTAGAACCGACGACAAAGACTCAAAACTCTCTACAAACAAATTTGTCCGACTCATCTTCCCTAGCCGAACATTCCGATGTGCTGCCAAATGCCAGCAAGCCGAATTCATCCATATTAAATGTAGCAATTAGGCTCGGCGGCCAGATCGTGGGCATCCTCTCTCTCGAACATATCGGCGCCCCCCGCCAGTGGGCTCTGGAGGAGCGCACCTTCGCTGATTCTTTGGCAAATTTGGTAGCACTGGCGATCGAAGGATTTGAGCGCCAGCGGGCTCAGGAAGCCCTTTCCAAAGCCAAAGCGCAACTAGAAATGACCGTCGATCAGCGCACCGCTCAACTCACCGCCGCCAATAAACTGCTCCGCATCGAAATTGCCGAGCGCAAAAGAGCCGAAATAGCCTTGCAAGAAGCCTTACACAAAGCTGAAGCAGCTTCGAGAGCTAAAAGCACTTTTTTAGCCAATATGAGCCACGAGCTGCGAACGCCGCTCAACGCGATTATCGGTTACAGCGAAATGCTACAAGAAGAAGCACGGGACTCGGGACTCGAAGAAATCATTCCCGATACCCAAAAAATTTATAACGCCGGCAAACACTTGCTGACTTTAATTAACGATATTCTCGACCTTTCTAAGATAGAAGCCGGTCGGATGGAGCTTTATTTAGAAAAATTTGACCTCAGTAATTTAATAGAAGAAGTCGTTGCAACTTTGCACCCTTTGGTCGAAAAAAATCACAATCAATTGCAAGTTTCTTGCTCGGAAAATTTGGGAGTGATGTATGCAGATTTGACTAAAGTCCGGCAAATTCTGTTTAATTTGCTCTCGAATGCCCTGAAGTTTACCGAAGGTGGAACGGTGCTGTTGAGCGCGACTCGCGAACCAGCAGGCGACAGCGATTGGGTTTATTTGCAGGTATCTGATACGGGGATTGGAATGTCGGCAGAACAGCAGCAGGGTTTGTTTCAACCTTTTATTCAAGGGGACGCTTCGACTACTCGCAAGTACGGCGGCACCGGTTTAGGATTGGCCATTAGCCGCTTGTTTTGCCAGATGATGGGCGGCGATATTACTGTTGAGAGTGAGTTGGATGTTGGCTCTACTTTTACTGTTCATTTAAAGACAAAAGTTGAGATTAGTTAGAAGCAAATTGGGCAACTAGCAATGTAGGGGATTTAAGGGATTTAACGGGTGGGGGTTTTGCCAGGAATTGTGTACCGGATTTAAGGGATTTAACGGAGGGCAAAAGATGGAATAATTCCCCCATTACCTATTCCCCCATTACTAATTACCCATTACCAATTACCCATTCCCTTTTTAATTGTGACACCGATCGCGATCGACCTCTGTTGTCGATCACACAGTAGCATTTTTTTTCAGCCTAGAATACCTATATTATTCCAAGATTGTCCTGCAGGCACGATCGGGCGCCTCGCTGCATTCACAAGTCCCACCTCAACCTAATTAAGGCGGTGGGGGGTTGCTTCCAGAAAGGCAATTTGGTAAAAGTAATGCTATGGTCGCGAAGCAGTAGAAGGCAAAAGTTAACAGGAAATCAGGAAGTTTCAAAAGTCTCTGGACGCAGAAACATAATTCTGCTTTTTGCCTTCATACTGCTTCTACGGGCGAGATAGCATTGCTGCTGAAAGCAATGCACAATTTCTCAGAATCAAAGGAGTGCATCTACATGATTAAACCTTGCAGTCAACCGCTAAAAATAAACCCTTTTACTTGTTATCGCGATCCGGCTACAGGCAGGTGGACTACTGTAGTTACAAGTGTTCCAAACACTTGCGAAACAGACTCTAGTTTAAAAGCAGAAGCCGAAGGCGAAAACGAAGGTAAAGCAGAAACGATCCTTTCTGCTTCGCCTGCTGTCTCGGTGTCGAAAAAAGTTCTTTCCTTCTCCGTGCCTCCGTTTAAACACCGTGCCAAAAAATCTGCTGTTAGTGTCAGCAGGTAGCTATCGCAGGGGTCTAATCTAGTTTCCACGGTTAGTCCCCGGCGATCGTCAAACCAAACAAAACAAACTTATCCATAGCCTAAACTGCCAAAAAGCGATATACTGGCAGCAAACTTTCTCCTTCAATATTCGTGAAGTATTTGCTCGCTCGCTGCCTCCACTTTGTATGGACAGACCGACCAATTCGCCAGCGGGGAACAATCATCGTTGCTATCCCCATTATTTTTCTGTTTGCTTCGCTGCTAGCAATTGCACGCCTCCGGCAGATTACCATACAGATAAGAGAGCGAGCAGATACTAATAGGGCAATACTTCAGGAAACTAACCGCTTGTTAACCCTCGTGGTGGATGCGGAAACGGGCATTCGAGGTTACGGGTTGACGAAGCGCCGCGCATTTCTCTCACCCTACTTAGAAGCCAAGAAGAGTTTGCCTCCGCTGCTGGCTGAACTCAAGGTTATGGTTCAAGAAAACAAAGTGCAAGCTCAGCGATTTGAAGATATAAAAAAAAGTACCGAACAGCATATAAATTTCTTGCAAAACACTTTGAATAAGCTCGACAGTTCGGCAACAAGCGTGCAGTCGCCGGAAATAATTGAGGTGTTCACTCAAGGCAAAGTGAGGAGGGATAACCTTCGCGCAAAAATTAATGTGTTTGCTAATGCCGGCGAAGCCTACCAGAAAGCTCTAGATCAGCAAAGACGGGGTTTGATAGATTTCACTAATTTTGTGCAAGTTGGTGGTTTGCTTTTCGGCTGTTTGGGCGCCGGGGCTTCCTGGTATTTATTTGATGGTTTAGAGAAGGAATTGAGGAAGCGGGAAGCCGGCTTGGAAGAAAGTAAAAGTCGCATTCAAGCTGTGGTAGACAATGCGGCTGACGGGATTATTACTTTGGACGCACGGGGAAATATTGAGTCTTTTAATAGGGCAGCAGAAAAGATTTTTGGCGAGAAAGCCGATCGAATAATTGGCTCTAACCTGCGGCGACTGATCGCTCAACCGCAGCCGTACAGCAGCGTGGGAGATTATTCGGTCGAATATTTTGTGTTACATCCAGATACTACCCTGAAGACTTACCAGCAAGAAACAGTTGGAATTCGCCACGACGGAACTAAGTTTCCGATGGAGTTAGCTATCAGCGAAATGCGTCTGGCAAATCAACACTTGTTTATTGCGATTTGCCGCGATGCCAGAGGACGGAAACAAGCTGAAGAAACTCTGCACAAGCAAGCACAAATGCTGGATTTGGCCAACGATACGATCGCGGTACTAGACTTGAATGGGGCGATTTCTTATTGGAATTTGGGGGCGAAGTGGCTCTACGGGTGGCGGAAGTCGCAAGCAGTAGGAAAAAACATTCACAAGCTTTTACAAACAGAATGGGCCCAACCTTTTGAGGTAATTCAAAAAGTATTTTTCGAGAAGGGTTCTTGGCAAGGAGAACTGGTGCGAACTAAGAAAGACGGGACAAAAATAACGGTGGCAAGCCGATGGACGTTGCAGTACGACGATCAAGATCAACCGGTTGCTATTTTGGAAATCAGCAACGATATTAGCGATCGCAAACGCTCAGAAATTGCTTTAGCCCAAAGCGCCCAACGGTTTCGCGCTACTTTTGAGCAGGCGGCAGTCGGCATGGTTCAAGCGAGTGTGGAAGGCAAATTTTTGTTAGTCAATCAAAAACTTTGCGATATTTTGGGCTACAGCAGGCAAGAATTGGTTGAGAAAAGATTTCAGGAGATTACTTGGCCTGGAGATTTGGCAAGTGAACTGGAACTTGTGCGCCAATTGTTAGCAGGAGAAATTGAAAATTTCTCTCTGGAAAAGCGCTACATCCGCAAAGACGGAGAGTTGGTGTGGGCAAACTTAACGGTTTCGCTGCTGCGAGAAGAAAATGGCACTCAATTTCTGATGAGTGTGGTAGAAGATATTAGGGATCGCAAACAAGCGGAGGAATCGCTGCGGTTGCGCGCTCAAGAATTGAGGTTGACAGCCCAAAATCTGGCTCAAACGACGAATAGTTTAAGAAAGCGGAATCAAGAATTAGACCAATTTGCTTATGTAGTTTCTCACGATTTGAAAGCGCCACTCAGGGCGATCGCAAATCTCAGCAGTTGGATAGAAGAAGACCTCAGCGAGTCGATGACAGAGGAGACTCTGCACCAAATGAACCTGCTGCGCGGCAGAGTTCACAGGATGGAAGCTTTGATTGAAGGACTGCTGCAATATTCCCGCGTCGGACGTATTAAAGTAGCTTCAGAAATGGTAAAAGTTGAGAATTTATTAGCCGAAATTATTGATTCGTTGGCGCCACCGTCTGGATTTGAGGTGAAAGTTGAACCGGGAATGCCAACTTTGGTGGCAGAAAGATTGCTGTTGCAGCAGGTTTTTTCTAATTTAATTAGCAACGCAATTAAGCACAACCGAGCTGAATCCGGTCACGTAAAAATCTCGGTTAAAGAGTTAGATGATTTTTACGAGTTTTCTGTAGAGGATGACGGGCCGGGAATTGATCCTCAATATCACGATAAAGTTTTTGTAATTTTTCAGACATTGGAAGCTCGCGATAAAGTTGAAAATACTGGGATTGGTTTGTCGTTGGTGAAAAAAATTGTCGAAGGTCAAGGGGGCAGTATTTCCATCGAATCTGCCGAAGGTGAGGGAGCAACTTTTCGGTTTACTTGGCCGAAGCAACCTATTAGCCAAGACGGAACATAAAACAACTCTAAAGGTAGGATGTTTACGGATTACCGCAATCCAAAGAGTAAATGTAGGGTGCAGACGGACTACGGAGAACCCGATAGCGAGTGTTTAAACTGGATCACAACGGATTTCGATGATAAATCCATCAGGATCGTAAAAGTAAATGCCGCGTCCTGTAGCGCGAGTGACGGGGCCGCTATCGATCGCAATTTGATTTGACTTTAGCACTTCCAGAGCGCGATCGAACAAATCCGGCTCGATATCGAAGGCTAAGTGGTTGGCGCGGGTAAAAGCTTTCTCCGGGTCGGGGTTTGGCGGTTCCAAGTCGGGCTGCCAAAATAAGTCAATAACAGTACCGTCTGGGGTGACAAAATTAGCGACTTTACCAGCGGCTACCATTTCTGTTAAAGTTGCGGGAATTTCTGCACCCGTTAGTTCGTGCAGACCGAGAATTGTACCGTAGAAGTGGCGGGAAGCTTTCATGTCGCGCACGTTTAAAGCGATATGGTGAACGCGGCGCAAATTCCCCGGCGCGAGGACAATTTTGACGTTGTTTTCGGTAGTTTGCATGATTTTGAAATACTCACGGGCCTGAAGGCGCGGTGATTCTTGACGCTTCATAGGGTTCTGCTAACCGTTGCTAGTCTGACAATCCCTCTGCGCCCGTTTAGAGTCGTGGCAATTCCCCATCCCGACTTGAGCTATATTCTTAGAAGCATTTTGATCTCTATCTTGTTCAGTACCACAACTGGGACAAAGCACTGAACGAACAGACAGATCAATCTTGCCCCATTTAAAACCACAATCCGCACAAACTTGGCTAGTAGGTTCCCACCTACTAATTACTTGAAACTCTCTGCCAAACTTTTCAGATTTGGCATCACAGAGAGTCCTAAACTCCCTCCATCCTTGCTGACTGATCGCTCTTGAGAGTTTCCGGTTTTTCACCATCCCTGACACGTTTAAATCTTCCAAAATAATCACTTGGTTTTCGTTGACCACTTTGGTTGACAGCTTGTGTATAAAATCTATACGGGTGTCGGCAATGCGGTTGTGCAATTTGGCAATATTGATTCGTGTTACGTTTCTCCTTTTAGAGTCTTTCGGTTGGCGAGCTAATTTGCGTTGAAGTTTACGGATTTTCCGGTCTATTTTTTTATAGCAGGGACTTTCAGCTTTTTCGCCATTGCTCATCACTGCAAAGGTTTTTATTCCCAAGTCGATGCCGATACTTGGGTTTTTCGCCTCAGACTGAATTGGCTGAACTTCTACTACACAACTTAGGAAATAACGATTCGCACAATCTTTGATTACTGTGACAGAGGTAGGTTCAGATGGGAGGCATCTTGACCATATTGGGTTAACAATACCGATCTTGGCTAAATAAATACCGCCGTTTTTTAGAGAAAAGCCTCCAATTCTAAATCGAGCCGACTGGCTATTTGTTCTTTTTTTGAACTTAGGATAACCCACTTTACGACCTTTCCGCTTTCCTTTACAGGAGTCGAAGAAGTTCTTGAAAGCTGTTTCCAAGTCCGCTACAGATTGCTGTAGAGGAATATTGGAGACTTCGCTTAGCCAAGCTCTTTCTTCGGTCTTTTTCGCTTGGGTTATCACGATTTTTTGCAGCTCAGCCGAACTTGGCTTTTTTTCAGACTGATTGCAGAGGGCTAGACTATCGTTCCAGACTACTCGAACGCAGCCAAACAACTGAGCCAAGCTCTGTTGCTGTTGACTGGTTGGATAAAATCTGTACCGGAATCTCGCCTTCATGGTTATATTGATATTGGTCTGTAGAATTGATTATATATTGGTTTGCAAGTAATGACAACTCTTTACCGCCGCGAGCGCCATTCTGTTACAGAACTTAAAATGCACTTGGTCTGCATAACAAAATATCGTCGGTCTGTATTTACGAGTGAAAGCCTTGATTTGATTGAAAAATCATTTCGAGATGTAGCCCAAAGAATGAATTTTCAAGTGCTAGAGTTCAATGGCGAAGGCGATCATGTTCATGCGCTGATTGAATATCCGCCTAAATTGTCGATTTCTCAAATAGTTAACGCATTGAAAGGCGTTTCCAGTCGTCGCTACGGACAGGCTGGACACAAGAAGCCCCATAAAGAGGCATTGTGGAGTCCTAGCTATTTTGCTGTTTCTGTAGGAGGTGCACCTTTAGAAGTTCTGAAGGAGTATATTAGAAATCAAGAAAAGCCGTCCTTCTAGGACGGGGCTTCTATCCCATTTTTTTGGTCAATTGCGACTGTTAAAATTGAATGTTTTTAGATTTATTCTAATCGTGCACTGGAAAATAAACGTTTTAAGTGGGTAGTGAGGAATTCATCGGGGCCCAGAAACCGGGTTTTTTACCTTGGGTGCGGTCTACAAGGCGTTTTTTCGTAAAAAAAACCGGTTTCTAAACAATTGTGCGTAAGTCCTAGTATTGTTATTTTTCTTTAGGAAACGATGCCATGCCTACAAATAGCATGGCAAGACCACCTGCCAGAATGGCGAAGGCAAGTAAACCTACCACTAAATCTAATCCCGATGTATTTTCCATTAAATTAAACTGTTCTCCAATTAAATACAATCATCGGTATTTGTTCATGGTTGAGTGCTTGCAAACAATGGGGAAGAGCAGAAAAAAATTATCTTTCAACTTACTATAAAAAAAGCATAATTAATTTTTTCCCTCTTCCCTAAACCTCCATCCGTTAAATCAGTTAAATCCTGTACACAGCTTAGTTGCTGAACTTCTTATTTTGCCAATTCTCGATCGATAGCAGCGATCAGTTCGGGCGAATCGGGACCAACACTGCTGCGGAATCTGGCAACCACTTCACCCTGTTTGCTAACTAAGAATTTCTCAAAATTCCACGAAACCTCACCCTTGGGATCGACTGCACTCGTAAGCTTAGCGTACAGCGGGTGCTGCTGAGTGCCTTTAGCGCGTACTTTGTCAAATAATTCAAAGGTGACGCCGTATTTTGTAGTACAGAAATTGACGATTTCTGGGTTACTTCCGGGTTCTTGACCTCCGAAGTCGTTACAGG
The DNA here is from genome assembly GCF_036704705.1 of Microcoleus sp. K1-B1. Classification (NCBI taxonomy): domain Bacteria; kingdom Bacillati; phylum Cyanobacteriota; class Cyanophyceae; order Oscillatoriales; family Microcoleaceae; genus Microcoleus; species Microcoleus sp. K1-B1. The sequence goes on from NZ_JAUBSH010000018.1 coordinate 81,742, forward strand.
GAAATCCTAAAACACGGAGTCCAGCCGCGCTGTACTTCTTACTCAATTCTTCGAGCCCTTTGTATTGAGGTGTATAGCCACATTGGGAAGCTACATTAACTATCAAGAGTACCTTGCCAGCGTACTCTCCTAGCTGCTTGTCTTCGCCTGCGATCGTTTTTACTTTAATGTCGGAGATTGTGCTGGGCATTTTCAAATACTTTTAAATTTGACCACCACGATTTTACCGCAAGTCGGTACAATTTTGTCTAGAGGCCGATCGCTAAAAATTTCCAGATCCCGGTCGCGGCGGGTTTACGCATCTTGCGCTTATATTATAGATATTGGTTAAGCCGCCCCTACCAAAATTACGGTTAATTTACCGAACCCGATCTTAGTAGATGGCGGTGAACATTCTCCCCAGCACGACTCGCCACAGTCCGCTCTTAGATTTAAGTTTCTCGCTAAGAGCTAGAATCTACACCGAAAAAAACGAATATTTTAACTCTCTGAATGGTGTTCCGTCATCCATTTTTGGTAAGTATCCTCAAGTTGCTTGTCTTCGAGAACGAGTTCGAGGCGGACTTTGACGCAACCGTGACGGGGTTGAGAGGCGATCGAATTTAAGATTTTGCTAGCTTTCTGCACAGAGGTAAATTCAGCCTTAACTGTCGGTTCTTGGCGATCGCTCTTAATCTCCGTCAAATCTATACCGGTGATGTTTCCCTCACCTAAATCTATTTCTGCCAACACCTTCGGATCGTCGCCGACTTGTTCGACAATCAACTTTTCCCACTGGATGGGTACTTGTACCATCCGAGTTTCAATTTCTTTACGCACTATGACTTCGCCGACTTTGCGCTTGCTGCGATTGATCACCAATCGTTCTTCTAGCAGGCGAATTACTTCTTGATCGACAATATCGAAGTTTTCCTCATCCTGATCTGTCTCCCAATTTGCATCTGTGCGATCGGCATCTGTTAGATTTGACATAACTGTTGAGGGATTTGTTAATTCACGGTTGCTAAATTCACTATCCGGTTCAGAGGCATTTTCTAAATACGGAGGCCCGCCATTTGCCGAAACTACTGGTAGCAGATCGACTTGATCCGAATTAATAGTTACAAACAGCGCTTTCTGGTGATAATCGACTTTTTTGAGCAGCTTAACACTTAATAAAAAAATGCGGGTATTTTCGCTGCCTAGCCCAGCCACCACAAAGTTTAACTGACCTTTAGCATCAAAATAGACATCTTTAACTTTGCCTACCAAGTGACCTTGGTTGTCTTTGACGGTAAAACTTTTTAGCTTAGTTCTGACTTTTTCAGGCACCCGGTTGAGACGGGTTATTGATTTGGCAGTTGCGATCTTTTCTGCTGATGCTTGACCGTTCATTTTTTAAACTTTCCTGCTTAGGGATTTTTATTATGAATTGGTAAGGGGAAATTGGTAAAGGCGGGGAAAGTGCATAAACGTTGCCAAAACTAGACAAGTTTTGTACCCCCCCGCCACTCACATAGGAATTGCGCGCCACCAATTCAATCAAACCTGCGCGCTGACAGAATTATGTCATTAAGGCGCAATTCCTATGCAATAGCTGTTGCGGTTGGTTTAGATCTTTTTATTTTTATTATCTACAACCGCAGTTCCATCAGTCTTAACCTCTAATTCTTCACGACGCAAGGTTTCTTCGCCTTCAACCGTGCTGCGAACAACTTCTTTTCTGACGTTGACTTCTTCCCGGACGAAAGCTTCCTTGTGAATGTCGGCCGTTTCTTCGTAGACTTCCATGCGTGCAACTTCCCCAGATTGGAAGTCAGCCTCACCGACTGAAACTACTCGACCCGCTTCTACCGGGGTTACTCGATCGATTACAACTCGTTCTTTTTCAATGGGTACTGAAGCTCGCGCTGTTTCAGTTTCCACGCGCTTGCCAACGGCTACTTCGCCTGTTTTTGCGCGGTGTTTGTTGGCAATCAAGCGTTCTTCATAAAGCTTGAGATTTTGGTGCTGCTGTTCGTTGGTTTCGTAGAGGGGGCGGTCGATATCGTAGCTGTAGCTGCTGCGATCGTAGCTAGCAGGAGTTGCAGTGCTGGCAGCGGCAGTTCCTTGATTGCGGTAAACGCCTCTTACCTCTTCTTCGCGATCGTAATCTATTGTTTCTAATTCATTGTAAGCCGGCAATTGTTCTGCTTGAGCTTTGTTGCGAAGACCTGTGGCGTGGACGCGACGGGCTCCGTAGTCGAAGCGGGCAGAGCCGATTGGCAACAATACTTTTTTGCCAAAAATCCAAATACCGGTATCAATTACCAGATAGCGAAAACGACCACTGTCATCAACCAAAGCGTCATAAACCGTGCCTACTTTTTCATCTGAGTCGCCAGCATAAACATCAAATCCCTTGATGTCGTCTCCAGCAAAGATTTCTTCCTGATAATTAGGATAAAAGTCTGCTAATTTTTGAAGTGCCATGTGTTTTTTCCTCTTTGCTCTACTTAAATTAATAGTAGAAATTAATTCGCTAACTTCCCTCTCCCTAAAGTCAGAAGTGTATAATTTAGGTTGTTTAATACTATAGGAATACTACGGCATCTCTTTTTCTGTGCTAGCGCGCTCAGCTATTTTAAAGATTGTAAAACTCTACAATCGTCAATCTTATAACAAGTATTAAAACTCAAAGCCAACCGTAGGGACAAGGCATTGCGGTGTCCTACTCCCCTTGCAGGAGACTCCTTTGCTCTGTGCCTACTGTTAATAATTGTTAACTAGGTAGTGACAAATCAACATTACATAGTAATAGACAAAAATCAAATCCCCTCATCTTGTAGGAGAGGGCAGGGCTGTTTTATTCTCAGGGAAATCATGGTTTTGTAGGGGTAGCGCCCCCGTGCCTACCCCCTCCACGGACGTGGGGAAATCATGGTTTTGTAGGGGTAGCGCCCCCGTGCCTACCCCCTCCACGGAATCCGGGAATCGGTGTTTCAAATATCGGGGCAACCACGGGGGGTTTGCCCCTACGGATAATGAAACCGCCCTGTAGGAGAGGGGCTTCAGGAAAGCTAGAAATTTTAAGTTCAGAGTTGATTGAATTGAGTTCTGATAGCTTCTATCCGACTGCGGTTAACTCCTAAATCCGACTGTCCCAGACGGGAAGCCGATCGCACATGAATGACTTTTGCTCCATCATCTACCAAAAATTCAACGTCATCAACAAACCCCATCAAAGCACTGGTGAACTCCGCATACAGGTAATTATCAGTTGCCGTGATAACTTTAGTTTTTCCATAAGACTCGATTACCCCTTTGAGCTTTACCATCGCTTCACTCTGGGACGAAGTGTATGCCAAAGGCTCAATTTTGTGTTGGGCATCTTGACTGAAGCTGCTGACGCAGTTGGGGGAATTCGGGCACGCTGCGAGTTTTCCTGACTGAATCCCGATATTGGCAGGTCTGGTTCCAGCAAACATTGTTTTTTCTCCGGGTATAGCGATAAAAGTAGCGATCGACAGTACCGCTACTGCTAGCAGTGATATTAAAATAACCAGGACTTTTTTCCATACTGTCGGCGATTTTGTTTCAACTGTTTGCAAAGGATTAGCCCTCATGAAAGTATAAATGCGGTCTACGTTTCATATTAATTGAAATTTACATCAAAAAATTAAAAAAATTTCTTTTGTTCTTCAATTAACCAGTACGTCAGCATTCTTCCTTTACCTTTAATCGGGATATGCCCCCGTTCTTCCAAAACAAACTGCTCTTTCAAACGCTCGTAAGTCGCCTCCGTCACTTGAATTTTACCAGGCAATCCGTTCGACTCCATGCGTGAAGCAACATTAACAGTATCCCCCCACAAATCATAGCTAAATTTACTAATCCCAATAATTCCAGCCACCACCGAACCGCTGTGAATTCCGAGTCGCAATTGAAAATTTTCTCCCATTTTGGCATTAAACCTCCTCAAAGCTGCCTGCATCTCCAAAGCCAAAAGTGCGATCGCCTCAGAGTGATCCTGCCGCGGCGTCGGCAAACCCCCAACCACCATGTAAGCATCCCCAATCGTCTTAATCTTTTCCAACCCGTGCAATTCAGACAACCTATCGAACTCCGAAAAAATTCCATTCAAAATTTCTACCAACTGCGTCGGACTTTTGTGAGCAGAAAACTCTGTAAAACCCACCAAATCAGCAAACAAGACGCTCACCTCATCAAAATGCTCCGCTATCAACTTTTGCTCTTTTTGCAAGCGATCTGCAATAGGTTTTGGTAAAATATTCAGCAGCAATTTCTCTGTTTGTCCTTGCTGCACTTTCAGCGCTGCTTCAGCTTGTTTCCGCTGAATCAACGAACCTAGTTGCGTAGCAACCGCGCTCACTAACTCCAACAATCGCGGCTGACATTTCAGAACTTTTTCGCGATAAAAAATCAAAATAGCTAACACTTGATTGTCTGCCAAAATTGGCACCCCAAAAGCCGCTTTCAATCCCACACTCACCGCAATTTCCCCTCGTAAGAAAACTTGTTCCGGTGCAGTAGAAACATCCTCAATCCATTCTGACTGCTGCGACTGCCAAATCCTACCTGGGAGTCCCACACCGGGAGCAAAAATCAACTGCCAACTTGTTTGTCGGAATTGGGCAAAACTGGAGTCACTGACGTACCTGCCTGTAGCACATTTTAAAAAGCCCTCACTGCAAGGAATCCAAGCTTCGCCCAGATTCCATTCAATAGTTTTGCAAATTAAACCTAAAATCACATCTATAGCAGACTCAAAATCCTCAGATTTGCTAATAGCTTGAGTTGCCTGCAGCAGCAATCTTGTTTCCATTTCCACCTGGTGGCGTTCAGCGATTTCCTGGTGCAACTGGATATTTTGAGCGGTCAACTTTTGATTTTTTTCTTGCAATTGTATTTGCAATGAACGCACAGTAAGTTGATTGCTCACTCGCGCCAATACTTCTTTCACCTGAAAAGGTTTAGTTATATAATCGGCTCCGCCCACTTCAAAAGCTTTGGCTTTATTTATTCCTTCTTCTAGCGCGCTCAGAAAAATGATGGGAATTTCCCTAAATTGCGATTGTGCTTTTAATTTTTTACATAGTTCGTAGCCGTCAATATCCGGCATCATAATATCGAGTAAAATCAAATCGGGTGGGCTGGATTGAATTGCATCTAAAGCCGAAAAACCATTAGTAACTGGTCGAACTTTATAGCCATTTTTTTGCAAAATTCTAATCAACAAACGCAGATTATCTGGCGTATCGTCAACTACTAAAATATCTGCTTGATAGTTTTCAGTTTGTTCCGCCTTCATCTGCATGATCTGATTCCTCCGCCTCGGCAATTAAATTGAGAATTTTCTGGTAATCAAAATTATCGAGATGACCCTGGAGGATTTCCGCCAATTCAGGATGAGGCTCCCTTATTTCGTCGATTGTCCTGACAATTAAGTCAAAATCAGCACTGCGGATTACCTGCTTCATTTTGTCTATCCATTCTGCGGGAAGTGTAGGTAAATAAGCAAGCGCAGCATTAGGGAGCGAGTCAGATAAATTATTGCGATCGCCTATTGAGATAAAGTCCCTTGAGTTAGAGTAGAGATACTTCACGCCCAAATGTTTGTTGATGGCATCAAATATATCTGTTTTGCGGAAAGGTTTGCTAATAAAATCGTCGCAGCCGACCAATAAAGCAAACGCTTGCCTCCCTTCAATTGTACTAGCTGTCAAAGCAATAATCTTTGGAATCGGGGAGTCGGGATGGGAAATATTCATTTCCCCCTCTTGCTCTCTCTGCTTGATTCTAGCCTTAATTTGTTTAGTAGCTTCGTAGCCGTCCATCACTGGCATTCGCACATCCATCAAAATTAAGTGCGGATGCCACTTTTCCCACATTTCTATTGCTTCCTGGCCGTTGGTGGCTTGTTCCACCCCGAAACCCAAAGGAGAAAGCATTTTGACTAAAAGTTGGCGGTTGTCTTCGCGATCGTCCACAATTAAAATCCGGTAGCAGGGTTGATTGGGTTCCAACCCACTAACTTCGCGGTTAAGTTGCGGATCGGGAAGCTCAGCAGCATCAACTGCACCGACGGGAATTTCAAATTTAAAAGTGGTACCGAGTTCCAGTTGACTTTCTACGACAATTTCTCCTCCCATCAGGCGGACAAATTGACGGCTGATCTTCAATCCTAAACCCGTGCCTTTCTGATTTTTTTGACCGGAAGCTGTTTGCACAAACGCCTTAAAAATATTGCCCAATTCTTCGGGAGCAATGCCAACTCCTGTATCTTCTATTTCAAATAAAAGGAAAAAAACCGGCACTTTTGAATCCTCAGCCTCATCGCTGCATTCAACCTTGGCAAAATCACTGCTAGTTCGCGAAAAATCCCGAATACTTCTTGTGGTATCAAAGCAAGCTGTGGGACTCTCCAATAAATCCAGAAATCCCGATTTTTCTAACTTTCTAACTCTTAAGATGATTTCGCCAATTTGGGTAAACTTAATCGCATTACTCAGAAGATTAATCAGCACTTGCCGCAGTTTAATATCATCGGTTCGCACGTACTGAGGAACGTCAGCATCACGCTGGAAATGCAACTGCAATTCTTCATTATGTACCCGCAGTTGAAACATATCTTGCAAATCGTCAAGCAAGCGGTAGAGGTCGAAGTTTTTCGGGTTGAGTGTCATCCGCCCCGCTTCGATTTTTGACAAGTCTAAGACTTCATTGATCAAGGTTAGCAAGTGTTCGCCACTACGGCGAATAATTCTCATATTTTCTCGGTTTTCGACAGTCAGATCCGGGCTGGGTTCCATGATTTGTGCAAAGCCGAGTATAGAATTGAGAGGGGTGCGTAACTCGTGGCTCATATTGGCAATAAACGTGCTTTTAGCTTTGTTTGCTGCTTCAGCAGCTAAGGCGGCTTGTTGCAGTTGTTCTGTACGTTCGTCAATTTGGGCTTCTAAGGTATGGTGGTATTCTGCTAGTATTTTTTCGGCTTGTTTGCGATCGCTAATATCTTGAAAAGCTGCGATCGCATAAACAATATTTCCGCTAGCGTCAAAAATCGGCGTCGTATTGATCTCGATCGCAATTCTTTTGCCATCTTGACAGATTTCTACATCGTCAACCTTGACAGATTCTCCTTTCAGTGCCCGCAAAATTGGCAGATTATCCGGCGGGTACAGCTCATCTGTATTGGCAACATAAAGTTGATAAGTGGCAGCTAATTGTTCCGCAGTGCTTTCCGGGATAGTGTCTGCACCCAGCAAATCCCGCGCTGCCTGGTTGAAATAGGCGATCGAACCATCAGGATGATAAACAGATACCCCCACTGGCAAAGCTTCTAAAAATTGACTCAGGCGGCTTTCACTCGCAGACAGCGCCTCATTTACTAGCTTTAACTCCTCGTTTACTTCTTGGCGCTTATGAATTTCATCAGTTAATTTTTGATCTTGTAAATAACTGTGAACAGCTTCTACTACCGTTAATTTTAAGTCTTCATCTTGCCAAGGTTTAGGGATATAACGGTACAGTTTAGCATACTTAATAGCATTACTTAGGGCTTCCAAATCTGCTTGCCCCGTTAGCATAATAGTCAGCGTCTCCGGCGAGCTTTCGTGAATTCTTCTGAGCAGTTCATCCCCTTTAATATCGGGCATGATATAATCGGAAAGCACCAAAGCAATTTCGTATTCATCTGCCTGCAAATCGGCCAGCAACTCTAAAGCATCAGCCCCACCTTCAGCGGTTTCAATTATACACCGATCGCCGATCGCCTTTTTCAGTTCAATCTTTAAACTATTCAAAACATCAGGTTCATCATCAATACAAACAATCACAGGTTTTTTCATAACTTAGCCAGCCCAGATTTTATAGTCTCTATTAAGTCTTTGCTTTGCCAGGGTTTGTACAAACAACAGTATAAATCTGCTTCTTCTACTGCCCGTTGAACAGCCGCTGCATCCGCTTGTCCAGTCAACATCACTTTAATAATTTTAGGATATTTTTGGTGAACTTTAATTAAAAGTTCGTCACCTTTAATTCCCGGCATCAGCCAATCAGAAACAACGACAATTACCTGAGTTTTTTCTTGAAAGTCCTCCAGTAAATCTAAAGCTTCATCACCGCTTTCAGCTAATTCATAAAAGTAATCATTTTTAAATTCCTTCTTTAGCTGAATTTTGAGAGTATTCAAGATATCCGGTTCATCATCAACGCAAAGAATTATAGGCTTATTCATCTTTTCCTCTCTGCTTAAATTTTAGTAGGTTTACCGACATGACTTGCTTTTACATTGCTTTTACATTATTGATTTCGGGCAAGGATGCAGGATATCTGGCCCCTATCTTATTTTAATATGACTTCCGAAGATAAACCCGGTTTCTTGTAATAAATCTTTTATTTGTCAGCGAGACAGCGACGAGTGTCAATCGATTTGAGATTTGAGATTTGAGATTTGAGATTAAAGAATTGAAGCATTGACCCCACGGATAAATTCGGGCGCTTGTTTATCAGATACAGATTTTTTATTTCTGGATGGATGAATCCGGGGGCTTGCATCTTGGATGCTTTCGGTCAGCGGGAATCAGCCCCCTGCAGGTAAGTTTTGTTTAATAAATTGGCAGCGAGACTGTAAAAGTTGTCTGCCCCGGTACAGAATCTACAGTAATTGTGCCTCCGTGTTTTGCCACAATTTTTCTCACAATATCCAATCCCAAACCGCTACCTTCGCCGGCAGATTTAGTCGTAAAGAACGGCTGAAAAATTTTGGGAATAACTTCTGAGGGAATACCTTTGCCGTTATCAGTAAACTTGAGGAAAATATTTGCCTCTTGCTGCCGAGTTTCAATTGTCAAAATACCTTTATAATCCATTGCTTGCAGGGCATTATGAACGAGATTAGTCCAAACTTGATTTAAGTCATCGGGATAGCACATAATTTGGGGTAAATCTCCATAGTTTTTAACTACTTCTATACCGTGTTTCAGTTGATTTTGATAAAGGGTTAATACCGTTTCAATGCCATCATGCAAGTTCGCCTGGACTTTTTCTGGTGTGCTATTAAAATGAGCGTAGGTTTTTAAGGCAAATACTACTTTTCCCGACTTCGCTGTCGCTCTTTGGATCAGGCTAATACTTTTTTTAAAGCTTGCAAACTGGTAAGCACTATTTAACACTACTTCCCAATCCGGTGATTTAAAAAGCGGCAAAAACTCTTCTATTTTTTCGTAGATTTCCATGTCAACTAAAGTATCCGCAATTTCCTCAGAGTTTTCAACAGCTTCTGCCATCAAATACGCCGCCAACTGCTGCTTAAATTTGCGTTTCTCTCTGCTTGTGAATAAAACTTCTTGATGGGTTGCTCTGTATAGTAAAGCTAAAAAATAAGCTTTGCTTTCGTCAGAAAGTTGTTGATAACTTTCAGGAAATTTTTCTAAAAACTCGTCAGAAAAATTAGCTATATTATTAATAGAGGAACCGATAATTCCCAGGGGGGTATTGATTTCGTGAGCAATGCCGGCAATCAGTTGTCCCAGGGCTGCCATTTTTTCTGATTGAATCAAATGCTCTTGGGTGGCTTGCAGTTGGTGCAGCGCCGTTGCTAAATCTTGATTTTTTTCTTGCAAAGTTTGTTGCAGTGAACAAATTTTTAAATGAGTTTCTATCCGGGCTAAAACTTCTTCAACCTGAAACGGTTTAGTAATAAAGTCAACTCCGCCAACTGCAAAAGCTTTAACTTTATCCAGCACGTCATTAATCGCACTAATAAAAATAACAGGAATGTCTTTGGTAATTTCAGAAGCTTTGAGTTGCTGGCAAACTTGATAGCCATCCATTTCCGGCATCATAATATCCAGCAGCACTAGATCCGGAGGTATTTTTTGAGCTGCAGACAATGCTAGCTTGCCATTGGGTACGGGGCGAACTTGATAGCCTTTTTCGCTCAAAATTCCTGCCAGCAGCCGCAGGTTTTCTGGCGTATCGTCCACTACTAAAATATTAGCTCGATTGGTTTTAAGTGAAGTTGAAGTCATCTGGTATTTACTGTTTCTCGCTGAGTTCGATTATGTTCAAAATTCTGTCATATTCAAAATTATTAATGCAATCTTGAAGCTTGCTAGCAAGAGAGGGATTGACAGTGCCGATTTGTACGATCGAACTGGCGATCGCCTCCATGTCCACACTCAAAATACTTTGCTTGAATTGGGCCATCCAGTCTGGAGAAAGAGAGGCGAAAGCCTCCGGGGTCAGCACCTCTTGACTTGACTCCTCTACACCTGTGGCACTTACTGCGGCTGGATCTTCATAAATATAGCGTACTCCTAAATGTTTTCCCATTGCCACAAAGATATCCTCCTCTCGGAACGGTTTCCGCATAAAATCATCGCAACCCGCGGAAAGAATCACCGCCCGTTCTTCCTCCAAAACGCTAGCAGTTAGGGCCACAATCGCCGTTGCTTGCCCGCCAGTTGTAGTTTTAATCTGTTTCGTTGCCTCATAGCCGTCCATAACAGGCATTCTCATATCCATCCAAATCAGATGCGGTTCCCACTCCATAAAAATATCAACCGCTTCTTTACCGTTATTCGCTTCTCTCAACTCAAATCCAAGTGGACTGAGAAGTTTTACTAACAGTTGGCGGTTCAAAGGTTTGTCGTCCACAATTAGCAAGCGATAACTCGGCTGATTCGGTTCGAGGGCAACAACTCGACGTTGAGTTTTTTTGCTTTCAATATCACTAGCTTCAACCAGATGAACTTGGATGTCAAACTGAAATACTGCACCCTTTCCCATCTCGCTGCCAACCGTAATTTCACCTCCCATTAATTGCACGAACTGGCGGCTAATAGCTAAACCTAAACCCGTTCCTTCCTGAGAATCTTTACCTGTTTTTGTCTGCACGAATGCTTCAAACAACTGATGAATTTCCTCAGCAGCAATGCCTGCACCAGTATCTTGAACTTCAAAATGCAGCCAGTAGTGGCCGGGCAATTTGTCAGTGCTGTTTTTATGTATATTCCGCCTTCCTGCTTTGACTTGCACCGACACTCCCCCTTCTGAAGTAAATTTAATTGCATTATTGAGCAAATTAATTAAAACTTGCCGCAATTTAACTTCATCAGTACAAATATAATGGGGAACTTCGGCGTCTCTGTCGAAAATTAATTGCAAACCTTTTTGCTCAGCTTTGAGAGCAAACATATCTTCTAAATCGTCGATTAGTTGGTACAGATCGAAGCTTTTTTCATTAATCGTCGTGCGTCCTGCTTCGATTTTTGACAAGTCTAAAACTTGGTTAATTAAAGCCAGTAAATGTTCGCCACTCCGCAGGATAATTGCAACATCTTCTTGATTTTCAGGAGACAGAGTTTTACTGCGGATCATGACTTGAGCAAAGCCAATGACCGCGTTCAGGGGCGATCGCAATTCGTGGCTCATATTGGCGAGAAAGGTACTCTTCGCTTTGTTTGCTGCTTCGGCCGCTTCTTTCGCCTGCTGCATTTTGATTTCCGCTTGTTTGTTATCAGTAATGTCTTTAATAAAACCTTCGTAGTAAAGTAGATTTCCTGCTTCATCGCAGACAGCTCGACAATTTTCCGAAATCCAGATTACGCTGCCATCTTTGCGGTAAATTTCTGATTCAAAGTTTGATAGTATCCCGTACTCGTTCATCAGGGCTGCAAATTCATCGCGGCGGTTGGGTTTCACGTAAAGCTGGTTATTGAAATTCGGCTGGGCAGCTATTAATTCTGCAGGCGAGTCGTAACCGTAGATATTAGCTAAAGCGGGATTAGCGCTGATGTATTTTCCGTTAATAGCAGTTTGAAAAATTCCATTCAAAGCATTTTCATAAATGTTGCGGTACTTTTCTTCTGCTTGCCGGAGGGCAGTTTCTGCTTTTTGCCGCTCGGTAATATCGCTAGAAATCGACAAAAAACAAGCTTCTCCCTCAATATCGATGGTTTCTATAGACAGCAGTGCCGTTCTTTCTGTACCATTTTTATTGCGAAACCTCAGCTCATAATTGTGAAGAGCCGTCTTATTTTTTAACATTTGAATCATGCGATCGCGCTCTCCCAAACTCGCCCAAAAATTGAGTTCTACCGCTGTTTTTCCAATAATTTCTTCGTGACTGTACCCCATCATCCGACAAAAGCTCTCATTGGCTTCTATGTGGCGACCATCGCTGATTCTAGTCAGGGTAATCGCATTAGGACTTAAACGAAAAGCTTTAGAAAACTTTTCTTTTGCCTTGGCAAGATCGGCGGTACGTTCTGCAACTTGCACTGCTAAATTGTCGTTGTATTCCTTTAATACTTTCTCCGCTAGTTTGCGTTCTGTAATATCTTGAAAAGCGCACATCCCGTAAATAATATTTCCTTGAGCGTCATAAATAGGAGTTCCCCAAACTTGCAGGGGAATAGTTTTGTCAGCCGAGGCGATTTCAATGTCATCAACAGTTACACTTTTTCCCTGCAAAGCATTTAAAATTGGGTCGCGTTCCGCCGGGTAAATTTCCTGAGTACCAGCTAAATAAACTCGGTAGCATTGACGTAAAGTTTCGGAATCTGCTGGTACAATTCCTTGAGATAAAAGTTGCTCTCCAGTAGGATTAATGTAGTGAGGTTTACCGTTTGGCTCTGCAATAAAAATCCCTAGCGGTACTGCATTAAAAAATTGTTTTACTCGGTTTTCGCTTTCCGACAGAGAAGTAAATGAATGCTGCAATTGCTCGGCCATACTGTTAAAAGCAGTGGCAAGCTCTCCGAGTTCATCTTCGCGATTCAGAGTGAGCTTTGTATCCCATTCATTCCGCGCCAAAGCTTTCGCCGCCGCATTCAATCTTAAAATCGGCTGAACTACCCATTTAGCAGTAAGAATCCCCAGAATTGTCGCCCCCATCAATGCTGCAAGCGACAGTAAAAAAGTCGTGCGCGTGTTGAGGTTAATTTGCTCCATAAAGTCAGACTCTGGTACAACTACTACAATCAGCCAATCCAACCCTCGATCGTCTTTAAAAGGAGCTACCTGAATAAAATTTCGCTGGCCATCAACATCAAAAGTAAGTTGTTGAGAATTATTGATTTTAGCTAAGCTATCGTAGGATTTATCTAAATGCTGTGCAGTTTGGCGAATTACCGGATTCTCGCTTTCTGAAGCTTTAATGCGTCTTGTTTCTTTACCTTCCACTACGAATTCTTGACTCGCCGTTGAAGTAGCAATCAACATCCCCGATCGCTCCATGACAAAAGTTTGTCCTGATTTGCCAATTTTGAGGCTAACGAGAAATTCTTTGATGCGGGAAAACAGCAAATCGCTGCCCGCTACTCCTAACAATTTGCCAGCGTCGTCGTAGATAGGCAAAGCAGCAGTAATTGCCAGTTCCCTAGTCAAAAAATCTGTATAAATTGGAGTCCAAATAGGTTTTTTGCCCGCAGCCGCAGCTATGTACCAAGGGCGAGTTCGCGGGTCGTAAATATTGGGTGAAATTTGCACTAATTGAACGCGGTTTCCCTGAGAGTCCCCAGTATATCGAGCTAATTTATTGCCAGTAGAGCTGTCAGCCGCCGATATCAAAATCCCATCTTTAGTGCGGATTGCTCCCGAATGTTCTCCATTTTCTTGGCCTGTGTAAATGATGCTGATAGAATCAAAATATTGAATTTGTTCTAGGAAATGATGTTCGAGTCTTTGCTTGTCTTCTAAGTTCAACTGTCCCAATTTTATCGATTGAAGGTTCAGGTAATTTACAATGTGGGGAATTGACATATAATGTTCCATGCGGTCTTTGATGCGATCGCTAATTTCTCCCCGCAACTGAGCCGCAACATCGTTGACTGCCCGCTGACCGTTTTGGAACGATAGCCAACCTACAACTCCTACGGTGCCGACCATTTGCACTAAAAAAGGAACTACAAGCACAGTTTGTAATCGAACTTTGCCGATAAATTTTGTAGCTAAATCATTGAGGGGTTTAGGAAACATATTCATCCTAAAAGTAATTAAAATTGGCAGTTGAAATTAGTAGATGTTAAAATCTTGGAGCGAGAGACGAGCGAGTAATATAAAATCTGGTTCATCACTCATGGTCAAAGTGTTTGCGATCGACCTTTAAGAGTTTTGAAGACTTCCGTCGTCACTAAATAGGTGCAAATAAACCTTACATGGTTCGGGCAGGTGAGAGGACTCATCTACTCGCTTTGATCGTGGATCTTAACTCAACCCTCCCTGATAAGATACTATGGTTATTTTGCGATGACCTACTTACAAACTTACAGTTCGCGATCGCACTCCGACCCAAGAAAGCGGGTTTCGGCTGCGCTCAACCACCGGGTTTTTTGCTGAATCTGCGGGATTGAACGAAGTATGGCTGGCTCTCCTGAGTTTATGGTGTAAAATGTACCTACTAATACATTTACCGTTATGAGCTTCCATCTAGACTATCTAT
>NZ_JAUBSH010000019.1:0-91059 GCF_036704705.1 Microcoleus sp. K1-B1
ATTTTACTCAACAATTGAAACTTTTGCAATGATAGGCTTTTGAGCCTATGTAAGTATATTTGCAGGGGGAAGTCCAGTTATATATCATCTGCGATCGTGTAGAATCTGAAAAAACAATTTTAAGGGAGTTTTGTTGCAAATGAAATTTATGGCGATCGAAACACTAATTGTTAGTTCTATCCTTCTGTCAATCTCATCATTGTCATCTGCTCAAAGTAATCAACAAGGCTCTACAATTCTACCCACAGGAGCTTACTACGCTCAAGGAACAATGTTCAATAACTCCCGTAGAGAGATTGCACATCAAAACAATAGAATCTGCATCAAGATTGTTGATGGCCCTGCAAATCCCTACAAGGGAGTCGAATCTATCACAATTAGCAGCGTGTCTGTGGAAAATGGGAAATACTATATTGATGCAACTGGCACAGAGCTAGTATTAAAAAACAATGGAAAAGGATTCTCTGGCGACATTCGCGGTACATGGGAGTATAGAGGTACCTCGCCAGATCCAAGGAGTCAACCCATACAAGCTCAAAAAATGGCCGAGTGTGTAGCGGCTCAAGGACGATATGTGGAGAAGATGGAAGGAATATCAATTTCAGGAATCGATTTTCCCAAGCATTAACCACGATCGACATGGGTGGGGGCGCAACCAAAAGGCGATCTGTGGGATGCAGTAATGGGTAATCGGAGTAAGGTGCGGGGTACGCACCTTACATCATTAGGTTATGCGTCCAGGAATGTATCCTCAATCGCAAAGCAAACTCGGAGAAGTCAGCACAAAGACATCCCTGGTTCCCACTCCTTCAGATTCCGGTTTAATCGGCGTAGTAAAGTGGAAAAACTCGTGGTCGTTAACTAACAGTAATTCTCCGGGATGCAGAATTTTATTAAAAACAGGCTTCTCTCTTTTAGCCAAGTACAAATGCGTTTCCCCGCCTACAATATTAGTTCTGTCCACCGAGAAAATCCCGATAAAGTCAGTACCGTCTTGGTGAATGCCTTCCGGTGCGGGGTTGCCGAAATTGTTTGGCGAACAAGTCGTCCTGATTTGATGGATGCCGATTTCAGCTTCGGGGTGAATTTTGCAGGAATCGAAAAAAGCAAAAATCATCTGTTTGAAATTATCGAGGGCGATTAGCCGATCGTCCAATTCGGCAAATTCCCGCCTGAGATCACCCGCTAGCGGATTGTATGTTTTGCTTTGCAAGAAATAGCCGTGAGGTAACTTAACTAACTCATTTCCGTTGACTGTAAACCGCGATAATCTTCTCGAACGATACTTACCTTTCACATACGGATCGACAGGCATATCGTCAAAAAATTCCTTGAAACCTTCTAGCTTAATCGAGTTTACTTTTTTGAAAGTAAACATGAAGGCATAATCCAAATGAATGGATTCTAATACGGTTTTCATAGATTTTACTCCCTTAAGCCTTGCTCCCCTCCCTAATTTTGCCTTGAGGAGGTGTATGCTTCTACTCTAGCGCAGGATTTTTGTATGTGTCGTAAAAGACACTACAAAAATTGCAAAGATATAGTAAAGCTTGCAAGATGAATCCGGGGGCTGGTTCTTCTTTTAATCCAAAATCTAAAATCTAAAATCTAAAATCTAAAATCGATTGACTGCTTTCACCAGCGACTGACAGGCGCGCAGGAAAACGGCAACATCGACCCCAAGTGCGACGTACTGAACGCCAGCATCAATCCACTGCTGGGCGATTTCGGGGTTTTCGGCAAAAGTACCGGCGGCTTTGCCTGCTTTGCGGATGGTTTGCACTGCCTCCTGCATCATGTCGATGACGCGGGGATCGCGGACTTGGCCGGGAATGCCGATCGACTGTGACAGATCGTAAGGCCCCAGAAAAATCACGTCCACCTCTGGCACAGTAACAATTTCTGCCAGGTTGTCGATGCCGCCTTTGCCTTCGACATGAATCACAACTAAGGATTCTTCGTTGAGTCGATCGGTGATATTTGTACCTGCGGCGGTGTAAAGTCCCGCCCGCGTAGCAAAGGAAAGGCCTCGCGTACCCAGAGGACTGTATTTAGCGCTTTTGACAGCGGTTTCGGCATCGATTTTGCTTTCTATTTGAGGTACTTGAACCCCTGCACTGCCGATGTCGAGAGCCCGTTGAATTTGCGGCCCGTCGTTTTTGCGGACACGAACAATCGGTGCAATTCCGGTACAGTCGGCGGCGCGACACAAATCTTCAGCAGCAAGCGGGTTCAGGGGGCCGTGTTCCATATCGATAACCGCAAAATCAAATCCAGCGTGACCGCAGATTTCCATGAATGCGGGATAAGCGCAGTTCATAAATAAACCGAGGACTGTTTCGCCTTGTTTAATTTTTTGTTTGAGTTTGTTTTGACGCATGGGTAATCCAGGAAAGTTTAGTTTTTTTTTACCGCAGATGAAGCCTGATTGTTTTTAATAATACAGCTCAAATATGGCCGTAATTAATTACTTTATGTTAAGAGAATAGACAAAAATTTTATAGCTGCTTTTGCTTCTATCTTAAATGGAATCAAGCACAAAAGCCAGCCAAAAATAAACATTCCTAAAATTGGTAAAAATATGGCTCCCACGGATGGTTCGACTAACCAAGCAAATAAAGAAAACATTCCAATACTGCCAGTTGTCCACAGCCACAGAATCAGAAATCCTATAACTGTTGTATGTAAACTCATCCTAATTTTGATGGAACAACCGAACTGTTGACTATGTATATCCCCTTGTATAATTGGGAACAATAAATGTCTCCCGATGATGATGCGATTAATTTTGAAGGTTTTGCCATAAATCGTTCCTTCATAGGGTTTCGCAGGGGGCGGACCAAAGGGTATAATTATTCTAACAACTTTGGGAGGAGTAACAACTTCGTCCAACCTGCGTAAAACTTCGGAATAAGTTAAACTGGTGGTAATTGTTAAAGTCTCAAAAGGAATTAATGACCTAAAAAAATTGACAATTTTGAGCATAAGGTAGATCCGGCTGTTCAATAGTTGTTGCTGGTATTAATGCCTCTTCTCTAAAAAAGTTTTCCCTGACAACACCGCGAAATACCAGTATACTGCAAAATAAAGATTTAGATGGGATGAGTGTTTTTCGCTAATGTCAAAATTAATTCCACAATCTCCGATGAAACTTCGACAGTATCTATTTTTGCTCAAAGGTCGATCGATCCTTAGCCTCACCCTCGGCATAATTTCCGCGATGGGGAGCATTTCGCCAGTATTTGCCGCACCTCCCCGTAATCCAGACAATGCAGAAACTTGCGACATTCTAGTAGCAGGCGGCGGGCTCGCAGGCGCTGCTACCGCTTACGAAGGTTTGCTGGCGGGGCGCACAGTTTGCCTCACAGAAATTACTGACTGGGTAGGCGGTCAAATTTCCTCCCAGGGAACTTCCGCACTCGATGAAAGAGAGACTCAGCGATCGATCTTATTTTACCCCCGTGGCTACCTAGAATTGCGGCGGCGGATCGAGCAACATTACGGCCGGCTAAATCCCGGAGGCTGTTGGGTTAGCTATTCGTGTTTCATGCCCTACGACGGTCACAAAATTCTATTTAACATCTTGCAGGATGCCGCTAGAAAAGGCAAAGGCACGCTGAAATGGTTTCCCAATACAGTTATTAAAGAACTAGCAATTACTCCTGCTGTGGCGGGGAATGCGGTTGGGGGCCAACAAATTAAAAGTGCGATCGCCATTCAACACAAACCGGCCCCCAACACCCCGCCAATCAACACCGAAACTCTTTCTCAGACTATCGAAGATGCCTATCGCTACGAAAATTCTCCGCGCTTTAACAAAACTATTATTCGGTTTATTCCCAAACCACCTAACCAGTCAAATTCAAAACCTAGACCTGCTGATTGGTACGTTGTAGATGCCACTGAAACAGGAGAATTGATCGGACTTGCCGATGTTCCCTACCGCCTCGGAATTGACCCGCGTTCCCCTCTGGAACCTTCCTCCGCCAGCCCCACCGGCGACGCTTACTGCACTCAAGGTTTTACCTACACCTTTGCGATGCAGGCAACGAAGGAACCGCAGCAGCATC
Source organism: Microcoleus sp. K1-B1 (assembly GCF_036704705.1). Classification (NCBI taxonomy): domain Bacteria; kingdom Bacillati; phylum Cyanobacteriota; class Cyanophyceae; order Oscillatoriales; family Microcoleaceae; genus Microcoleus; species Microcoleus sp. K1-B1. The sequence continues at coordinate 4,071 of NZ_JAUBSH010000019.1, forward strand.
AAGTGCCGTCTTTTTATCAACAATATGCTCCTTACTACAGCTACGAATTGCAGAGATTGGCGAGCTTTCCCTTAGTTTTCACTTACCGCCAAATCAGGAGTATGAGACCGGATCAAAAGCGACCTTCCGATCCGAAGCAATTCCCGATTTATCCGGGGGATATTTCGATGCAAAACTGGACTTGGGGCAATGACTATCGTCCCGGTTCTGCCCAGGATAATTTAATTTATTCTCGCGCGCAGTTGGAAGCAGCAGGTCAACTGCAACCGGGGGGATGGATGGGCGGTTTGCGAACGGAAACTTTGCGAAAAGGAGAGGAAAATGCCAAAGGATTTTTCTACTGGCTGGTAACAGGAACTACTGACTCGCAGCTAGGAGATGGAGTGAAAAAGCCTCATCCAAACAATCGTTTTTTGAGCGGGTTGGATTCGCCGATGGGGACGGTGCACGGACTTTCTAAATATCCTTATATGCGGGAGGGCCGGCGTATTATTGGGCGGCCAAGTTTCAATCAGCCTCAAGGTTTTACGGTGTGGGAAGTTGATATGTCTCGCACTGACTTTACGGCTGATTTTTATCGCGAGAATTTGTCGGAGGAAGAGTATCGCAATTTGTGGTTGGCTGTGGGTGGTTTGAATGCGCCGGCTTTGGCTGTGGGAAGTCAATCTGTTGAGGATACAAAATCGCGATCGCGCGCTACGATTTATCCTGATTCTGTGGGTATTGGTCATTATGCGATCGACTTTCACCCCTGCATGACTAACAGTCCCCCGGAAGCACCAGGAAATACCGAACGGGAAGGCACTCGCAAAGGTCAAGGGCAAGCTTATCCCTTCCAAATTCCGCTGCGGGCAATGATTCCTCAGAAAATTGACAATATGTTAGTGGCAGGTAAAAGTATTGCTGTTAGCCACACAGCAGCCGCTGCTTATCGAGTGCATTCTTTTGAATGGTCTGCCGGTGTGGCGGCGGGAGTTACGGCTGCTTTTTCCCTAGAAAAAGGGATTCTCCCTTCTGAATTAGTGGACGAATTGCCATCCCGTGAGCCAAACTTGGAAGTTTTGCAGTTGCGGTTGCAACAAAATGCCAATCCCATCGCCTTTCCGGGTACTTCTATTTTCAATAGTTCGTGGCAAAATTGGAAATAATCGCAGTTGGTAATCTGTAGGGTGGGCATCCTGCCCGCCCTACAATAAAATTCACTGTTTGTGGAACAGGGTGGAACAGGCTTTGGGGCCTGTTCCTGACACCCCACAATTAACTCGTTACTAAGAAGAGTTTGCTAACCAGTATAAAATAACCAATAGATAAATAGCTGATAAACAGCAATTTGTCATCTATCTTTCGATAGAAGCAATCAGACACTGCTTTAGTCAGATAATATCAATAATCTCCCAAATATTCCCCCCTTCCCCTTCAAACTCCCCAAAGGTAACGGTCATGTCAACTGCACAGATAACCAGCCCCAATTCCAATAATGCTTATGCCAAACAGTTACTCAGAACCTTAGTAGCTGTCAAAAAAGGGGACTTTTCAGTTCGGATGCCCATAGATCAGACCGGTCTAGCGGGGAAAATTGCTGACGAACTTAACGAAATTATCGAGCTCAATGAGAGAATGGCAGCCGAACTCGATCGGATCGGCACAGTTGTCGGTAAAGAAGGCAAAATCGCCCAGCGGGCCACCATCGGCAGCGCCGAGGGGTCATGGGCAGCTAGCGTAAACTCTGTCAATACCCTAATTACAGATTTAGTGCAACCAACCTCTGAAACCGCCAGAGTAATTCGGGCCGTAGCAAAAGGAGATTTATCGCAAACCATCGCCTTAGAAATAGAGGACAGAGCTCTCAAAGGAGAATTCCTCCAAACAGCGCAAATTGTTAACACAATGGTAGACCAGTTGAGTTCCTTTGCCTCGGAAGTAACGCGGGTGGCTAGGGAAGTGGGAACAGAAGGGAAATTAGGCGTGCAAGCTGAAGTACGGGGAGTTGCAGGAACCTGGAAAGATTTAACGGATTCAGTTAACTCGATGGCGGGGAATCTTACCGCCCAAGTACGTAACATTGCGGAAGTGACAACTGCTGTGGCAAATGGCGATTTATCGAAGAAAATTACAGTAGATGTGAAAGGGGAAATTCTCGAACTGAAAAACACGATTAACATCATGGTGGATCAGTTGAGTTCCTTCGCATCTGAAGTAACACGGGTGGCGAGAGAAGTGGGAACGGAAGGTCAATTAGGCGTACAAGCTGAAGTTAGGGGAGTTGCAGGAACCTGGAAAGATTTAACGGATTCAGTTAACTCGATGGCGGGTAATCTTACCGCACAAGTACGGAACATTGCGGAAGTGACAACCGCTGTGGCAAATGGCGACTTATCTAAAAAAATTACTGTAGATGTTAAAGGTGAAATTCTGGAGTTAAAAAACACTATTAACATCATGGTGGATCAGTTAAACTCCTTCGCATCTGAAGTAACACGGGTGGCGAGAGAAGTAGGTTCCGAAGGCAAACTTGGGGGTCAAGCAGAAGTTAAAGGAGTTGCGGGAACTTGGAAGGATTTAACTGATAGCGTTAACTTCATGGCAGGCAGTTTGACAGCACAAGTGCGGAACATCGCTGAAGTGACAACCGCTGTGGCAAAGGGCGATTTATCCAAGAAAATTACTGTAGATGTTAAAGGGGAAATTCTCGAACTCAAAAACACCGTCAACACGATGGTGGATCAGTTAAATTCCTTCGCCTCTGAAGTAACTAGGGTGGCTAGGGAAGTGGGAACCGAAGGAAAATTAGGCGTACAAGCTGAAGTGCAGGAAGTAGCAGGAACTTGGAAAGATTTAACGGATTCAGTTAACTCAATGGCAGGCAATTTAACAGCCCAAGTTCGCAACATTGCTGAAGTGACGACGGCTGTTGCTAACGGTGACTTATCTAAAAAAATTACAGTACAGGTTAAAGGCGAAATTTTAGAACTGAAAAACACCATTAACGTGATGGTGGATCAGCTTAACTCCTTCGCATCTGAAGTCACGCGGGTAGCGAGAGAAGTGGGTTCCGAAGGTAAACTCGGCGGTCAAGCCGATGTCCGAGGCGTAGCAGGAACTTGGAAGGATTTAACGGATTCAGTTAATTTTATGGCGGGTAGTTTGACAGAGCAAGTACGGAATATTGCTGCTGTTACGACTGCTGTGGCAAATGGCGATTTATCCAAGAAAATTACCGTCGATGTTAAAGGCGAAATTCTTGAACTCAAAAACACCGTCAACACGATGGTTGACCAATTAAATTCCTTCGCATCTGAAGTAACGCGGGTGGCGAGGGAAGTAGGAACCGAAGGGAAATTAGGCGTGCAAGCTGAAGTACGGGGAGTTGCAGGAACCTGGAAAGATTTAACGGATTCAGTTAACTCGATGGCGGGGAATCTTACCGCCCAAGTACGTAACATTGCGGAAGTGACAACTGCTGTGGCAAATGGCGATTTATCGAAGAAAATTACAGTAGATGTGAAAGGGGAAATTCTCGAACTGAAAAACACGATTAACATCATGGTGGATCAGTTGAGTTCCTTCGCATCTGAAGTAACCAGGGTGGCGAGGGAAGTAGGAACGGAAGGTAAATTAGGTGTGCAAGCTTACGTGCGGGGTGTAGGGGGAACTTGGAAAGATTTAACGGATAATGTTAACTTGATGGCTGGGAATTTGACGGCGCAGGTGCGGAATATTGCGGAAGTGACGAAAGCGGTAGCAAATGGCGATTTGTCTAAGAAAATTACCGTTGATGTCAAAGGCGAAATTCTTGAACTGAAAGACACTATTAACGTGATGGTGGACCAGCTTAATTCCTTCGCTTCTGAGGTAACGCGGGTGGCGCGGGAGGTGGGAACTGAGGGTAAATTGGGCGGTCAAGCTGAGGTGAAAGGAGTTGCGGGAACTTGGAAAGATTTAACCGACAATGTAAACTCGATGGCGGGAAATTTGACAGCGCAAGTGCGGGGTATTGCTAAGGTTGTGACGGCGGTGGCGAATGGCGATTTGAAGCGGAAATTAATGCTGGAAGCTAAGGGAGAAATTGCGACTCTGGCAGATACGATTAATGAGATGATTGATACGCTGGCGACGTTTGCCGATCAAGTTAGTACGGTGGCGCGCGAGGTGGGAATTGAAGGGAAATTAGGCGGTCAGGCGAAGGTTCCGGGCGCGGCGGGGACGTGGCGAGATTTGACGGATAATGTGAATGAATTGGCGGCGAATTTGACTACTCAGGTGCGTGCGATCGCCGAAGTGGCAATTGCTGTTACGCGAGGCGATTTAACGAGGTCAATTTCCGTCGCTGCTGAAGGAGAAGTGGCGATCGTCAAGGACAACATCAACCAGATGATTGCCAATCTCCGGGAGACAACGCAGAAAAATACAGAGCAAGATTGGCTGAAAACAAACCTCGCTAAGTTCACTCGAATGCTACAAGGTCAGCGGGATTTAGAAACAGTTTCTAAACTAATTCTTTCAGAATTGACGCCCCTGGTTTCAGCTCAGCATGGCGTCTTCTTTATGATGGAAGCTGTGGAACACGATCCGTTTCTCAAACTGTTAAGTACCTACGCATACCGCGAACGCAAACAGTTAGGAAACAGATTCCATTTAGGCGAAGGTTTGGTAGGACAGTGCGCCCTGGAAAAGGAACGAATACTGTTGACAGAAGTGCCGGACAACTACGTTAAAATTAGTTCGGGTCTGGGAGAAGCTACGCCGCTGAATGTCGTGGTTTTACCTGTACTATTTGAGGGAGAAGTGACGGCAGTAATCGAGTTAGCTTCGTTCCGCCGATTCAGCGAAATTCACTTGACCTTCCTAGACCAACTCACGGAAAGCATCGCCATTGTTTTAAATACAATTGCGGCGAGTATGCGGACGGAAGAATTGCTGAAACAGGCGCAATCTTTGGCTGAAGAGTTGCAAACTCAGCAAAAGGAACTAAGGGACACTAACCAGCGGTTAGAACAGCAAGCGCAGGTGCAGAAGACGAATGAGGAACTGCTGAAGAAGCAGCAGGAAGAGTTGCAACAAACCAATGAAGAACTAGAAGAACAAGCTGAGTTGCTAGCGCTGCAAAATAAGGAAGTTGAGCGGAAAAACCGAGATATCGAACAGGCGAGGGGGTTGTTGGAAGAAAGAGCCGAACAGTTGGCTCTAACTTCTAAGTATAAGTCGGAGTTTCTGGCAAATATGTCTCACGAGTTGCGAACTCCGCTGAATTCGCTGTTGATTCTGGCTCGCTTGCTTTCTGACAATACTGAAGGCAATTTGACTCAGAAGCAAGTTGAATACACGCGCACAATTTACTCGGCGGGAAATGATTTGCTGGGGCTGATTAATGACATTTTGGATCTTGCTAAGATTGAATCAGGCACGATGTCGGTGGAAATTGATCAAGTGTTGTTTGCGGACTTGCGAGATCATTTGGATCGAACTTTCCGCCAAATCGCCCAGGATAAGAAGTTGAGTTTTAAAATTGAGCTTGATGGTGGGTTGCCAAAAGGTCTCTATACAGATGCTAAACGCCTGCAACAAGTTTTGAAGAATCTTCTCTCTAATGCGTTTAAGTTTACAGAGCGAGGTGAGGTGAAATTGCGTGTGGAAGTAGCGCGGGAAGGGTGGAGTTTAGAGATAGAAAGTTTAACGAGTTCCCCTAATGTTTTGGCTTTCTCAGTTAGCGATACGGGGATTGGGATTTCTGCTGAAAAACACAGGGTTATTTTTGAGGCTTTCCAACAAGCTGATGGTAGCACTAGCCGCAAATACGGGGGCACGGGTTTGGGTTTGTCAATTAGTAGAGAAATCGCTAATTTGTTAGGCGGAGAAATTAAATTGACAAGTCGTCCTGGTGAGGGTAGTAGGTTCACGCTTTATCTGCCCCAAACTTACCAAGAATCGCGAATAATGAATGATCAGGAATCGGGAACGGGCAAGCAAATGGCTCAATTGCCGGCTGCTATTTCTTCTGCTGTTCCTTCGGCGAATTTCAACTTGCCGATCGCTCCTTATCCATCACCGATTATCGCTGACGATCGGGAAAATGTCGAGATCGACGATCGCGTGCTGTTGATTGTCGAGGATGATGTAAACTTCGCTCGCATTCTCTTGGATATGGCGCAGGAACAGGGTTTTAAAGGTTTGGTGGCTTTGCGAAGCGATATCGGTTTGGCGATGGCGCGAGAGTTCAAGCCAACGGCGATTATGCTGGATCTAAATTTGCCTGTGATGGATGGCTGGACAGTGCTCGATCGCTTGAAGCACGATCCAAGTACGCGCCACATTCCGGTTCACATTGTATCAGTTGAAGAAGGGCGGCAGCGCAGTTTGCAGTTAGGGGCGATCGCGTACTTACAAAAGCCTGTCAGTCGCGAAGCTTTGAGCAAAGCTTTGACGGATATTAAGGGGTTTGTGGAGCGGCCAGTGAAGAATTTGCTAGTTGTAGAAGACGACGAAACACAGCGTCTGAGCATTGTGGATTTAATCGGCAATCACGATGTTTCTACCACGGCTGTGGGGAGTGGTGCAGAAGCGCTAGAAACTTTGAAATCGGGGCCTTTTGACTGCGTTGTACTCGATTTGGGACTGCCAGATATGACTGGTTTTGAACTGATTGAGCAGATCAAGCAAGATCCAGCTTTAAAAAGTCTGCCGCTGATTATTTATACGGGCAAAGAGTTGACAAGAACTGAAGAAACTCAACTGAAGCGCATGGCGGAAACAATCATTATTAAAGATGTGCGATCGCCGGAACGTTTGTTAGATGAAACAGCTTTGTTTTTGCACCGAGTTCAAGCAAATTTGCCGGAACCAAAGCGCCAAATGCTAGAGCAATTGTATCAAACAGATTCGACGCTGGCGGGCAAAAAAGTCTTGATTGTTGACGACGATATGCGGAATATTTTCGCCCTCACAAGTATGCTGGAGCGCCATAAAATGGAAGTTGTGTATGCTGAGAATGGCAGAGAGGGCATTGCTAAATTGCAAAGTACGCCTGAGATAAATATTGTGTTGATGGACGTGATGATGCCAGAGATGGACGGTTACGAAACAATGCAAGCAATTCGTAATATACCTCAATTTGCTTCCTTGCCAATGATTGCTCTTACTGCGAAAGCTATGAAGGGCGATCGGGAAAAATGTATCGAAGCTGGTGCGTCTGACTACATTACCAAACCTGTTGATACGGAACAGTTGCTCTCGCTGCTGCGTGTCTGGCTTTATCGATAGTCATTAGTCATTAGTCATTAGTCATTAGTCAGCAGTCAGCAGTCAACAGTCAACAGTCAACAGTCAACAGTCAACAGTCAACAGTCAACAATGCCCAATTCCCAATAACTAATTAAAAATGCCCGAAAGCCATGAACTTGAAACAATCGAAATTCAACTCCTACTAGAGGGAATGTTTCGCTATTACGGATTTGATTTTCGCAATTATGCTCTTGCCTCTCTCAAGCGCCGTATTTGGAACACTATTCGCTCGGAACGGCTCACCACTGTGTCTGCACTTCAGGAAAAGGTACTTCACAATCCTGCTTACCTAGACCGTTTACTGCTGGACATTTCTGTCAATGTAACGGCGATGTTTCGCGATCCTAGCTTTTACATTAGTTTCCGAAATAAAGTGGTACCGCTGCTGCGTACTTATCCTTTTATTCGGATTTGGCACGCTGGATGTTCAACGGGAGAAGAAGTCTATTCTATGGCAATCTTGCTGCAAGAAGAAGGACTTTATGACCGTTGTCGGATTTACGCTACGGACATGAATGAATTAGTTTTGAAAACCGCAAAAACTGGGATATTCCCGCTGAAACAAATGCAAGAATATACGCAACTCTACCACCAAGCTGGGGGCAAGAGAGCGTTTTCTGAGTATTACACGGCTGCCTATGAAAATGCGATTTTTCGGTCTTCACTTAAAGATAATATTGTCTTTGCTCACCACAACCTAGCAACGGATAATTCTTTTAATGAATTTAATGTTATTTTATGCCGTAATGTGCTGATTTATTTCAATTCACACCTCCAAGAGCGGGTACACAAGCTTTTTTATGAGAGCCTGGTAATGTTTGGAGTTTTAGGCCTGGGACATCAGGAGTCTCTGATTTTTACACCTTATGAAAAATACTATGAAGCACTTGAAAGTAGTGATAAAATCTACCGGAGAATTAAATAAAAAAAATTTTGAAATAGTGGTTGTGGGCACGTCTTTGGGAGGGCTAGAGGCTCTGACTGTTCTGCTGGCCGATTTGCCAAAAAGCTTTCCTTTGCCTGTAGTTATTGTCCAACACCGCCATAAGAGTTCTCAGAATAGGCTTACTGATTTTTTACAACAGCAAAGTTCTCTCCCAATCACAGAGGCCCAAGACAAAGAGCCGATCGCACCTGGACGGGTTTACTTGGCTCCTGCGGACTATCATTTGCTAATAGAATCGCCCTCGGAGGAGGAGTTTAGCCTGTATGACAACGACTTGACAGAATGGGGGAAGGTGGCAGTGGAGTCAATCCATAATTCAAAATCCCCAATCCCCAATCGCGGAACTCCTACATTTGCACTATCAACTGAGGCTCCTGTCTGCTACGCGCGGCCCTCAATCGATGTGCTGTTTGAGTCTGCTGCGGATGCCTTTGGGGAGAAAGTTATCGGCATAATTTTAACGGGAGCTAATTCGGATGGTAGTAAAGGGCTGGCAAAAATTAAAGCTGAGGGAGGATTGACATTCGTGGAGGAACCGGCTTCTGCTCTATGCCCGACCATGCCAGCGTCGGCGATCGCAAATGTTGAAGTAGACTGGATTTTACCCCTCTCTAAAATCGCTCCCTGTTTAGTCAATTTGCTAAGAATTAAAGATTAAAAAAATTATGAATCAGCAGTCCCCCCATCGAGTAAATGTCCTTTTAGTTGACGATCGCCCAGAAAACTTGGTAGCTCTAGAAGCTATCCTCAACAGCCCCTCTTATCATCTAGTACAAGCTAATTCGGGCGCGGAGGCTCTGAGATGTCTGCTTAATGAAGATTTTGCGGTAATTTTGCTTGATGTGCAGATGCCGGGAATGGATGGATTTGAGACAGCAACATTGATTCGCTCTAGAGATCGATCGCGATCGACTCCGATTATTTTTATCACAGCATTCAGCAGTAATGACACCCACGTGTTTAAAGGTTATTCTTTGGGTGCGGTGGATTACCTGTTCAAACCCTTGGAACCGGAAATATTGACCTCGAAGGTGGGGGTATTTGTGGAATTGTTCCAAAAAACAGTAGAGGTGAAACAGCAAGCAACACAGTTAGCTGCTGTTAATAGTGAACTAAGTAAAAGTGAAGAGCGGTTTCGCACTTTGTGTGCTTGTTCGCCGCTGGGAATTTACGTAGCTGACGTTGAAGGCCGCTGTACTTACATCAATCCCCGTTGTCAAGCAATTTGTGGGTTAACTTTGGAGGAAAGTTTAGCAGAGATTTGGCAGCGGGAAGTTCATCCAGAAGATCGCGAGCGCGTAGTAGCAGATTGGTTAGCTTGGATTAAAGAAGGCAACGAATATTCTAACGAGTTTCGATTAGCTGGTAGCGAAACTGTGCGTTGGATTAATGTGCAGTCGTCCCCAATGTTTTCGGATTTGGGAAAACTGATTGGTCACGTGGGCACGGTTAGAGATGTCACAGACCGCAAGCAAGCAGAGGAAGAACGCAGCAGACTAATCCGCGAACAAGTGGCGCGGCAAGAAGCTGAGAGAGCTAACCAGATGAAGGATGAATTTCTAGCTATTCTCTCTCACGAGCTCCGTACTCCTTTAAATGCAATTCTCGGCTGGTCTAGGCTGCTTCGTACCAAAACATTTGACCAAGACACTATAGAGAAAGCCCTAGAAACAATTGAGCGCAATGCTAAATCTCAATCTCAACTCATCGAAGATATTTTAGATGTTTCGCGGATTCTGCGCGGGAAACTAAATTTAAATAAGCATCCGATTCGGTTAGAATCTGCGATCAACCTGGCAATAGATTCTTTGCAGCCCCTGGCTGAGGAAAAATCAATAGTCCTAGAATTAACGTGCAGTCCCAATGTAGGTGAAGTTATCGGCGATTTCGATCGCTTGCAGCAAATTGTGTGGAATTTGCTGTCAAATGCGATTAAGTTTAGTCCGCAAGAGGGTAAAGTACAGGTGCGGTTAAAGTCAGTTGGAGATGAGGCTCAAATTGAGATAATTGATAGCGGCATTGGTATCGCTCCTGATTTTTTGCCTTATGTTTTTGATCGCTTCCGCCAAGCTGATAGCAGCACAACTAGGTCTTACGGGGGTTTGGGCCTGGGATTGGCGATCGTCCGTCACTTGGTGGAACAGCACGGCGGTAAGGTGCAGGCAGAGAATAATCCGGGCGCGGGTGCGAAATTTACGGTTGCTTTACCTGTGGCACAGAGGAACGCCATCGCTGCTGACGATGGGTCATACCTCCATGACCAGGCAGAGGTTCTCCCCACTCTAACTAATTTGCAATTGCTGGTGGTGGATGATGACGATGACACGCGGGAGTTTTTGATTGCTTTACTCGAGGACGAAGGAGCTATCGTGCGATCGGCGGCATCGGTGGCCGGGGCTTTAGCTGCACTGGAGAGTTATTGGCCGGATCTGCTGCTGAGCGACATTGGAATGCCGCAAGCAGACGGCTATGAGTTGATCGCGCGCGTGAGAGAAATGGAAGTGCTCAGGGGTGGAAAGATGCCTGCGATCGCCCTGACGGCCTACGCGAGAGAGGAAGAGCGCAAGCAAGCGCTGGAAGCTGGTTTCCAGATGCACTTATCTAAACCAGTTGACATAAATAAGTTAATTGCCGCAATTGCTAACCTCACAGGAATGCTCGGAAATCCCGCTCCAACTCACATCTTGCACGATGCTCAAGAACAGGCAAGATGCCTGTTCCACAAAGAGTAAATTTTCTTGTGGGGAGTAGGGGTTGGGCAGGAGAGCCCGTCCCTGAAGGCTGATTGAAAATATTGCTATTCGGTGATTTCCAACGGACTCGGCGGTTAAAACCGCTTTGTTGACCCTCAATCCCGTGCCGATTAGTGAGAAAAATATTAAGCTAGCTTAAAGGACAAGCGATCGACAGTTCGGAACAAGACACTCGTTTTTTCACAAAAAAGTGGATATTTGCCGTTTTTTTGCTTCAACCTGCCGTCAAAGTACAAAATTACTCGCCAATCAATACATGAATATTTTTAGCAGTCTGCTTTCTAGCCCAACTCAAGCACCCCAAGTCAAAAAACAGCGTCGAGGCATTGAAATTAAGTCTGAACGCGAAATCGAAATTATGCGGCAGGCAGCGAAAATCGTTGCAACGGTACTCAAAGAAATTTCCCAAATGGTGAAACCGGGAATGACTACTGCTGATTTGGATGCTTATGCCGAAAAACGCATCCGTGCTATGGGGGCAACTCCGAGTTTTAAAGGCTATCACGGTTTCCCTGGATCGATTTGCTCTAGCATTAATAACGAAGTTGTTCACGGCATCCCCAGCGCCAAAAAAGTAATTCGGGCCGGAGATGTTCTCAAGGTAGATACGGGGGCATATTACCAAGGTTTTCACGGCGATTCTTGCATTACGATCGCAGTTGTGGAAGTGACTCCCGAATCGGCAAAATTAATCCGAGTCGCAGAAGAAGCTCTATACAAAGGCATCGAACAAGTGAAGGCTGGAGCCTATTTGCTCGATTTGGCTGGTGCGATCGAAGATCATGTCAAAAGCAACGGTTTTAACATCGTTGAGGAGTTTACCGGCCACGGTGTCGGGCGAAATTTGCACGAGGAACCGTCGGTTTTCAATTTCCGCACGCGGGAAATGCCGAACGTGAAATTGCGAGCGGGCATGACATTGGCGATCGAACCGATTCTGAATGCCGGTTCTAAGTACACTCGGACGCTTTCTGACAAGTGGACTGCTGTAACGGTTGACAATGCTATGTCGGCTCAGTTTGAGCATACTGTGTTGGTGACGGAAACTGGTTACGAAATTTTGACCGATCGTTCCAAAGTTTAAGTGGAAGGGTTCAAGAATAATTTTGAGTTTTGAGTTTTGAGTTTTGAATTAAAGATTTAAGAACTTTTTAATCGTTAGATCAAAACCTAACTCAAAACTCTTGAGTTAAACAACAATTTTTTAACTTCCTTCGAGGGATAGAGTGACAAGAAGAGTTAAATTCGGCTAAATTAAAAAATAGTGGTAAAGCGTAAGGGTAACAACTATGTCAGCACGATTATTATTGGTAGATGATGAACCGGGCTTGCGGGAAGCAGTACAAGCTTATTTGGAAGATAGCGATTTTGCGGTTGAGGTTGCCAGTAATGCTCGCGATGGGTGGGAACTCTTGCAGCAGTACAATCCCGATTTGGTGATTTCAGACATTATGATGCCCCAGGTGGACGGTTATCAATTTCTCAAGCAAGTGCGAGAAGATCCTCGCTATAAGGCTTTGCCTGTGGTATTTTTGACGGCTAAGGGAATGACGAGCGATCGCATTCAAGGCTATCAAGCAGGCTGCGATGCTTATCTTTCTAAGCCCTTCGATCCCGACGAATTAGTAGCAATAGTAACCAATTTGCTAGCCCGCCGTGCGGCTGCTAAGGAGACAAGCGAAAATCCTGAAAGTCCAGATATTGCTGCTTTAACAAGCCAAATGGCGAGAATTGAGTCTTTGCTGAGTGGGCGGAGTTCGATCGCCCAAAGTCCTTCGCCGATTAAAATTGATTTAACTCCGCGAGAACAAAGTGTTTTGGATTTGGTTGCTCAAGGTTTGATGAATAAGGAAATTGCCCGCCGCTTGGAAACTAGCGTGCGTAATGTGGAAAAGTACGTCAGCCGTTTGTTTAGCAAGACGGGTACTAACAGCCGTACTGAGTTAGTTCGCTTCGCCCTCGAACACGGCTTGACGAAATAGGAGTCCTCTCGACTTGGCTGGAGGCTGTGCCTCGCCAAGCTGCGTTACCAGGCTCTTCCTGGTAACGAGAATTATGCAACAACTTAGAAATGTTAAGATATAAGTATTGACAGGTATCCGGCGGCTGTGGTATGTCACATCAGCTTGCTGGTGGCAGCGCGGGTGTGCGAAAACTGGTGTGCGAAAACTGGTGTGCGATTCCCTACGGGATAGCTACGCACGCGCGGACTTCTCACCCACTTTGCTTTAAGTCTGAGATGAACACTCGCAAAGGCTGGGGAATTACTTAACGGGAAAACCTGACTGTTTAAGAGTTTTCACGTAGTAAATAGAAAGGCAAACAGTTGACCGGATATGCTCCGTTAAGCAAACTTGCCAAAAACAGTCACAGATAAGGTTATATCCTGTGGAAAAACAAGCCACTATTAATTAATGACTCTGCTCAAAAACGGATACTTGCGAACTGCCGGAGTGTTAAGCAGCCCACAATTTTAGACCCTAGTTAAAGCTCTCAGATTCATCTGTGGAGTCAATCTAAAATCTAAAATCTAAAACCGACTCACAACGCTCTAAAGTAGCCGCAGATGTTGAATGTATAGCAGCACCAAAGTTTAGTTTATACCAGGAGGATACCATGAGGAAAATCACGGCGCGACAAACAATAAGTGCCATAGTAGCACTGCCGATCGTATTAATAGCCAATACAGCTCAAGCTTTTGCCACTGATACAGGTCAGAAAATAGAGCCAATTAAGAAAGTTTCGGATTTTGGCGATGAGCTAGATTTTGATATTGGGCCACCAACCACCATCAGCATTGAAGAAAGCGAGGATTGGGATGAACCTGATTTTACAGCTACTTTAGATATGGAGATTAGTAAATTTATGACAAAAAATCTTCAAGCTGTAATTGATGAGCCGCCCCCCGTAGTTTATCTCAGTGCGGCAAGGGGTCAGTCAAGCAAGGAATGCCGGATTTCAGCGATATGCGAATAACTGAATTGGATTTGGGCGATTTGGGCGATGGCTGGGAGCCCCGCAAACAAAGACTCTTTTGCTGGGTAGAATTGGAGCAATTATCAAGATTTCAGTAAAATCCGGTTGATTTTGCTGGGAATAGGCGAATAACAGAGTATGTATTTTTTTGGGTATGCTTTAATGGCGATCGGCTAAAATAATAAGTATGCAGGCTGAAATAAACTTAACTAATTGATAGTTCCCAGTGATGGGAAATCGCCCAAAAGGGCAGAAATAAAATTAATCATGTGATTCTTCGCTCTCATTGGCAAACGTAAAAAGGGGTAAAAGTATACTTAGAGCAACCGCCAAAACGGTTATGAAGTTCTTAATTGCACTTTCCCCCAGCAGTCGATTCCTTCCATCCGTTACATCCGTTACATCCGTTACATCCGTTAAAAAATCCGTTGCCGAACTTCCATCCGTTACATCCGTTAAAAAATCCGTTACCAAACTTCCATCCGTTACATCCGTTAAAAAATCCGTTGCCGAACTTCCTTTTTTCGGCAGTTGACAGCACCTATCCTGAGCAAATTTTTCAAATATTAATTATGATTAATTCGCACTGCCAGCAAGACACCGCAGCCCAGCAAAACAAAAGTTCGCTGCAAACTCTCTCCCGGACTCTGAGAATGTCTCAGGGGCAATTTTCGCTGATTTTGGTACGGTGCAATTACAGTGCGATGAGAGAGCAAATTGCACGGCAATTGCGGGAGGAGTCTGGGATCGAGCTTCGAGAAATTGTTCTCCCGCCATCTGTTAAAACTCTTTACACGACGATAGAAACCAAAATTTCCTGCAGCCATCCGGCAGCTTTAATGGTGTTTGGATTGGAATCGGTAAGCGCGATCGATCGCCTGCTGACTTCTACCAACTACGTGAGGGAAGAATTTCGGAATAATTTTCCCTTCCCGGTGGTGCTGTGGGTGACAGACAAAATTTTAAAAAAACTGATTCGGTTAGTAACAGATATCGAAACTTGGACGACAAGTGTTGAATTTGTGATTGGCCCCGACGACTTGGTGGATTTCCTGGGCAAAAGTGCCGATCGCATTTTTTCCAACATTTTAGAAAGTGGCAATTGGCGTTTAACTAATTCTGCCATTCTCGGAGCAAATTCTTTGAGTGAACTAGAGTCAGCTAGCCAAGACTTGCAAACTTGCAACATCAGGTTAGAACCCGCTATTGAAGCAAGTTTGCAATTTATTCGCGGTAGGCACGAATATGCTTGTCACCGCATCCCTGCGGCTATTGAATTTTATCAAAAAAGTCTCAGTTTTTGGAAGCATCAAGTAGCATTGATTGGACAAAAAACTGAATTTAGCGATTTGTTATTTACCGTTCACCCAGCACCAGTGTTAGAAGGAATTATGCTATTCCACATCGGTCTTTGCTACCGCTTCCAAGCAGAACAACATCGCAGTGGCAACCGTCCTTACTGGACGGAAGCTAAGAATTATTTTCAGGAATGTATTGATGTTTTAGAACGCGCGGGGCGGCCGGATGCCGTTGGTATATTCATCAATCAACTTGGCGAAGTATTGCAGCATTTAAAAGATTGGGACGCACTCTGGAATTTAGCTATCAAAGCTCGGAGGTTACATGAAAATATGAAAAATTCAGCAGTTAATTTGGCTCAAGATTACGGCTTTTTGGCGAGAGTAGCCTTAGAGCAAAAGAACTGGCAAGGGGCGAAAGAATGGGCTTTAATCGCTCTAGACGTTCTCAAATCAAATTTAGAAGCGACGGGACATGGAACCCATGTAAAGTCGCAGCATCTAGGCTTGTATCTGTTAATTTTAGCAGAGGCGCAGAGTCAGTTGGGTGAGGTGCAGGAGGCGATCGCACATTTAGAGGTTGCTCGCTCGGAAACCGAACCTTGCTACAACCCGCAACTGTATTTGCGGGTTTTAGAAATGCTGCGATCGCTCTATTTTCAGCGGGGAGAATATCTCGAAGCATTTCAAATTAAGCAAGATTATCGAGCGGTGGAACACACGTATCGGTTCCGAGCTTTTATTGGAGCCGGAAAGTTGCAGCCGCACAGAGAAGCGGTTAATTCCGTCGCCGAAACTATTGCAGGCGCTGCTACTATTGCTGACGAAATTACAGCTTCCGGCAGAGAGGAAGACCTCAACCGCTTGATATATAGGATGAACAATACCCCCGACAAACTGACAGTAATTTACGGTCAGTCTGGAGTTGGCAAAAGTTCAATAGTCACGGGAGGATTAGTACCAGCTCTCAAACAAAAAAAAATAGAAATGCGGACTGTTCTGCCCGTAGTGCTGCAAGTTTACAACAACTGGCCGCGGGAATTGACCAGACAGTTATCTGCGGGGAAAGCTGAAATATTCGATCCGGAAAATTCCGAAGCCTTACCAGAAACTGCTCCGGTAGATTTGACCGTAGAAGCAGGCGAAGTCAAGGGAAATCTTATTTCGGGATTTCACGGTGGCTCGGCTGGAAATAATGAGGATCAAGGGGAGCAGTCACAGCCAGTAGAATTAATCATACAACAACAGGCGATCGAATACGAAAACATTATCAAGGAGCTGCAAAGAAACTCCGAACATTTAGTCACGGTTCTGATATTTGACCAATTTGAAGAATTCTTTTTTGTATGGAAAGAGCCAGGGGAAAGGCAGATATTTTTTGATTTTTTGCGGGAATGCTTGAAAATTAAATATTTAAAAGTCGTCCTGTGTTTGCGGGAAGATTACCTGCACTATTTGCTGGAATTTTCCCGACCAAAAAACCAGACAGGATTCGTTAACAACGATATTTTAGAGGACATTCTCAGCAAAAACATTCTGTTTTATTTGGGAAATTTTTCGCTGGTAGATGCGCGATCGGTAATTCGCACTTTAACTGAGCGAGCGCAGTTTTACTTAGAACCGGAGCTGATCGAAGAATTAGTCAACAATTTAGCTGGAGAATTAGGAGAAGTCCGCCCGATCGAACTACAACTTGTCGGCGCTCAACTGCAACAAGAAAATATTAGAACTTTAAGTCAATATCAGGAACTGGGCAACAATCCGCAACAAAAATTAGTCGAAAATTTTCTCGAAGAAGTCATCAAAGATTGCGGCCCAGAGAATGAAGTAGCTGCACGCAGAGTATTGTACTTACTCACAGATGAAGAGCAGATTCGTCCCCTCAAAACCCGCGCCGAATTAGCCTCTAATTTAGCGACATTTGCTGAAGCTGACAAATTAGATTTAGTCTTAGAACTGTTAGTAAACTCTGGTTTAGTTTTTCGCTGGACGGAACTGCCAGCAGAGCTTTATCAGCTCGTTCACGATTATTTAGTTAGCTTCATTCGCCAGCAGCAAGAATTAGATAAAAAGGCCGAATTTGAGGAACTGCGAAAGCAAAACCAAATTAACCGAGATGAAATTGAACAAATTCGCAAAGACAGAGAGCAAGATGCTTTGCTGTCGGAAGCTAGAGACAAACAGTACCAAGCGGAAGCTCAACTTTACCAAACTCGGAGATGGCAATTGCGGGCGGCGGTTCTAGGAGTGCTTGTACTCGCAGGTGTTTCGGGGATGGCTTTCGAGCAAGCAAAATTAGCAGAAAGCGCACGGCAAGAAGCAGAAAAAAGCCGGACTGATGCCCTAAATTCGGCGTCGGAAGCTTTGGTGCTTTCTAATGAAAAAAACCAATTAGGAGTGTTGGAAAATAGTATCAAAATTGGTCGTGATTCTCTGAAAAGTACAGCGCTGCCTGTGGAGACAAAAACTCAAATTGCTGAAAGACTCAGACAAGCAGTTTCCGGGGTGCAAGAACGCAACCGTTTCGAGCAGCACAGCAAGTTTGTTTTGGATGTGAGTGTCAGTCCCGATGGCAATTCAGTTGCTTCGGCAAGTGCTGACAAAACTGTTAAATTGTGGAGCAAAGAAGGTAAGTTATTAAAGACTTTCAATCATCCAGATAGCGTGACGAGTGTTAGTTTTAGTCCCGATGGAAAAACGATCGCGACTGGTTGTGCCGATCGCACAATTAGAATTTGGCAAGTAGATAACGACAAAAGTGCGATTCCCTACGGGATAGCTTCGCTTCACGGCATTTTATCCGGCCACCGCGATATCGTCACCAGCGTCAGTTTCAGTCCCGACGGCAAAACCCTAGCTTCCGCCAGTCACGACAACACCGTCAAAATCTGGAACCTTGCGAACAAAAAATTGCTGCAAACTTTAACCGGACACAAAGACTGGGTACTCGGCGTCAGTTTCAGTCCCGACGGCCAAACAATAGCCTCAGCAAGTGTTGACAAAACTGTAAAACTTTGGAACCGAGAAAGTAAAACCCAGAAATTTAAAATTAATCCCAAAACATTAACCAAACATTATGACATTGTTTACAGCATTAAGTTCAGTCCAAACAGTCGAGAACTTGTCTCAGCAAGTGCCGACACCACAGCCAAAATTTGGAATCGAAACGGTGAGGAAATCAGAACTCTCAAAGGACACAACGATGAAGTTGTCAGCGCGAGTTTCAGTCGCGACGGCAAACAAATTGTCACCGGCAGTGCAGACGATACGGTAAAAATTTGGAGTCGCAGCGGCACTTTGCTCAACACTTTTCGAGGACATCAAGACGACGTAAGGGCCGTAAGTTTTAGCGGTGACGGCACTATTGCTTCCGCAAGTAAGGACAAAATAGTGAAAATTTGGAAACCAGACAGCACTCCGCTAAATAAGATTTTATCGGGACACGGAGACTGGGTTTACAAAGTCAGTTTTAGCGCTGACAGCAAAACAATTGCTTCTGCTAGTGGCGACAAAACAGTGAGACTTTGGCGGGCTGACGGCAGTTTATTTAAAATCTTAGAAGGTCACCAGGATTATGTTACCTGGGTGAGTATTTCCCCTGATGATAAAACTGTTGCTTCGGCGAGCGATGACAAAACAGTGAAAGTCTGGAGTTTAGACGGCAAACTGTTAGATACTCTCAGCCACAGTGGCATTGTTAGAAGCGTAAGTTTTAGTCCCGACGGAAAGATAATTGCCGCCGCAAGTGCCGATCGCAAATTGTACCTCTGGCGCTGGAACGGTTCTAAAGCAACTTTGTTGACAAAACTCGATCACAGCAATCCAGTAATTAGCGTTAGCTTCAGTCCCGACGGCAAAACTATTGCTACTGCTACCGCTGCTGAGGACAAGGCAAGCGGTAAGAAAAAGGCTTTTGAAATTACTGGAGAAAAGAGAGTTTACCTGTGGCAGTTCAACGGTTCGTCGGCGAAAATCCTGAAAACTCTCGACCACCAAGACAGCGTTAAAAATGTTAGTTTTAGTCCCGACGGTAAGACTATTGCTGCTGCTTGCGGTGACAAAAAAGTTTACTTGTGGGAGTTTGATGGAAAGGTGGCGAATTTAACTGAAAAACTCGACAACATCGATACTGTAGAAAGCGTGAGTTTTAGTCCCGACGGCAAATTGATTGCGGCGGCGAGTGGGGGAAATACTGTTAAGCTGTGGGATTTTGACGGCAAGAAGGCGCTGCTATCTAAGACTTTAGAATCGAGCGATCGCGTGTTGAGTGTTACTTTTAGTTCTGATAGCAAAACTCTGGGTTTTGCTAGTAGGGATAGGAATGTAATTCTATTGCCTGTGGAGAATTTGGAACTGAATAATATCATTGCTCGCAGTTGCGAATGGTTGGGAGATTATTTGCAGAATGACCCGAATGTTGCTGAGGGCGATCGACTGCTGTGTCTTGGGTTTGGGAAGCAGGCATTAAAGAAGAGGAAGTAAACCTTAAGCTAGGAGGGGCTAGAAGCCCATCCCACAAAAATAATTTTTTCTTGTGGGGAGTAGGGGTTGGGCTTCTAGCCCGCCCGAAAATTTAATTAAAAGGACTTTTGCAAGATAAGACGGCGGTTAAAACCGCCGGGTATTCTTAAAACATCTATCTATTGACGAATTTTTTGTGTTGTAAATTTGCAGTAAATTAGACTAATAAACTTAACAGCATATCAATCCGCCATTCAAACAAAAGGTAAACCACATGGATGTCAACTCCCAAAATGTCCAACCAATCCCGCCATTCAACGAGACAAACGAGGAAACACCAGAGATAGGTGGCGGTTTGCCCGTAATAGAATATTGGGCAGAACATACATTGTCCCCAGAAGGCCCGAAACTTTGGAAAACTTTGCTGCACAAAAGTGCTTGTTTGTCCTGTTCTTGGGGCACTGGCGGGCAGAAAGGAGGTTTTACAAATGAAGAGGGCGAAAAACTTCAGCGGTGCATGAAAAGCGTCGAAGCAATCTCCGCTGAAATCAAGCCGGCTATCTCAACTCAATTTTTTGAACAGCAGAGTATTGCACAACTTCAGCAATTAACTTCAATGGAAGCCGATAGGTTGGGAAGGCTGAGTTTTCCGATGATTTTGCGGGCTGGTTCCTCTCATTACGATCGCATTTCTTGGCAAGAAGTTTATCAAATTGCCGAAGCTGCCTTTCGCAAAACCCCCGAAAGAGTGGCATCTTACAGTTCTGGCCGTTCTTCCAACGAAGCGGCTTTTCTGCTGCAATTGATGATGCGGGCGATGGGTTCCAATAACTTAGCAGATTGTTCCGATCTCTGCCACGCTCCCTCGACAACTGGCTTAAGCGAAATGTTTGCTACCCGCACCTCGGTAGTGAGTCTAGAAAACTTGAAGCAAGCAGATTGCGTTGTGCTCGCGGGCAGCAATTCTTCCTACAACCATCCCCGCTTGATGAACGAATTGATTAAAATTCGCGACAAAGGCGGTAAGATAATTGTAATCAATCCGGTGATGGAAATCGGGTTAGTTAAGTTTGGTTCTCCCGCATTTCCAGTCAAGTCGCTCATCCCCGGTTCCGATATTTCCTCCTTATACTTGCAACCAATTCCCGGCAGCGATACGGCGCTCTTTGTTGGCATTCAAAAGTCTATCATCGAACAAGGATTGCTGGACGAAAAATACTTACAAGCCTATACAGAAGGCTGGGAAGCAGTAGTCCAGCACGCCCGCGAAACCGATTGGGAAACTATTACTAAAACCTGCGGGGTTTCCCAAGCAGAAATTGAGGCAGCAGCCAAAATTATCGGCACGTCCCAGCGGGTTGTCTTCGGTTGGGCGATGGGAATTACCCAACACGATAACGGTGTAGATAACGTTTTCAGCATTGCCAACACAGCCTTGATGACTGGAAATGTCGGCAAAGAAGGGGCGGGATTAATGCCCGTCAGAGGACACTCAAACGTCCAAGGATTCGGCTCTATGGGCGTCACTGTGAAGCTGAAAAAAGAAATTCAACAAGCTTTAGAAAAGTTATTGAATCGTCCCCTCAGTCCTGTTAAGGGCTACGACACTCGATCGCTCATTGAAGCAGCCGATGCAGGCAAAGTCGATACACTGATATGTCTGGGCGGTAATTTGTACGGGGCGAATCCAGATTCAAATCAGGCAAAAGAAGCTTTAGGTAAAATTGAAACTATTATTTACCTCGCAACCAAACCTAATTTAGGGCATTTTAGCGGATTGGCAAAGCACAATACAATTGTGCTCCCCGTGCTGAATCGCTTTGAAAACCCCCACAAAACAACGGTGGAATCTGGCAATAACTTTGTGCGTTTAAATGATGAGGGCGAAACTCATCTCCAGAATTCTGATTTGATTTCTGAAGTGCATTTTTTGACAGAATTAGCCAGCAGAATTCACGGCTATTTCCCTGTTGATTGGCGCAGACTGCAAGACACAAAATATGTTCGGCAATTGATTGCTAAAACTATTCCTGGCTATGAAAAGATGGCGACAATTGATGAAACCAAAGAGGAATTTACTATCAGCGGTCGCATTTTTACAGAACCTAAATTCCCTACAGAGTCTGGGAAAGCGAAGATGTTTGTCACGCCTTTACCTAAGCTGAAATTACCCGAAGCGAAAGAATTTGGCGCATCAGAATCAACACAGGGTATTGTGGTGGCATTGATGACGGGACGCAGCTATTCTCAGCATAATACTGTGGTTTACAAAATTGATGACAAGTACCGGGGAATGCCGCACCGCAACTGCATTTTGATGAATCGTGCGGATGCAGAAAGCACGGGTTTTCAAGAACATCAGCGGGTTACGGTGCAGGGCAATGTGGGGAAAATGGAAAATGTCGAGGTGATTTACGGGGCGGTTCGTGAGGGTGCTGCTTTGATGTTTTATCCTGAAGTTAATGTGATTTTTCACCCGGAGATTGAAAAGCGATCGGGCACGCCTGCTTACAAGCGCGTACCTGCTTTTGTATACGCGGAAGTTGGGCAACGGATGTAACGGAAGTAACTGATGTTAGAATTAGCTCTGCCTTATTTCTTCTGCCTTATTTCTTCTATAACTCACATTTTAGAGGATTTGGAAGAACAGGCAAGAGGCCTGTTCCACAAGGAGTTAATTTTTTGTGGGTCGGGCATCTTGCCTGCCCATATGCAAGTTTTAATCAACTCTTAATTTGCAAAGTTCTACCGCGCCAAGTGCATCCCCAACTGGTTTCAGTTTTAATCGCAGAACCGATCGCCATCGCCGGCACTAACGCACCTCCCAAACCTCCCAACCGCCAGTATTTTGTAGGACATTCAGAAATCTGGGTACCGAAGTGTCGCAAAGTGTAATGCTGCAAAATTACGATTACGGATAAACAGATAGTTAACCAGGTAATTGGTTGGTTGGTCGCGGCTGACAAGCGAATTTCAAAGGTGGTATCCGCCACGTGATTTATCCGTGGAATCAATCCAAAATCTAAAATCTAAAATCCTCAAGAAAGAGCATTTATCCGTGGGGTCGCCTCTAAAATCTAAAATCTCAAATCTAAAATCGATTGACCTGCTAATATTTTAAGCCGGGAGTCGTTGAGATGCTGTTGCAGGGTTGGCCCGATCGCCTTGGTGTCGTCTGTCGAGCGATCGTCTACAATTAAAACCTCTAAATTGTCCACAGACAGCGGTGTACTCTCCCTCATGGCGATCGCGCCATCCCGAATATTCTCTGCCTCGTTGTATGCTGGTACGATTACCGAAACTTTAGGGAACTGCGCGGCGGGTTCCGGTGAGGGCCTCGCGGAACTTCTGTCAGTTCAAGGCGCATTTTTGACCGATCGGCGCAAATTCTTAGTGTAAGCTCTATTTACAATGAGAGAAAAAATTAGCAGGGTTAACAATATCAAAGCGAACTGACCTCAAAATTTCGGTA
Organism: Microcoleus sp. K1-B1; assembly: GCF_036704705.1. NCBI lineage: Bacteria > Bacillati > Cyanobacteriota > Cyanophyceae > Oscillatoriales > Microcoleaceae > Microcoleus > Microcoleus sp. K1-B1. Next base: position 27,255 of record NZ_JAUBSH010000019.1, read on the forward strand.
CACGATTTGTCTCCCTAAATATTAAAAAATATTAAAACAAAAAGCTAGTCGATCGCCCGAAAAGTTATTTTGACCGAAAGCATCCAGGATACAAGCCCCCGGATTCATCCCTGGGGTCAATGCTTCAATCTCAAATCTCAAATCTCAAATCTCAAATCGATTGACCGAAAGCATCCAGGATACAAGCCCCCGGATTCATCTCGCGCCAGTCAATGCTTCCATCTAAAATCTCAAATCTCAAATCTAAAATCGATTGACCGCCTCTTTTGCTATAATTTGTGAGCATCTTTCGGCTCGCTCGCAGCGAGGGGCAAGACCCCTCACCCAGACAGCGACCGAAAAGCCGAGGATAGATATCAGTTGTCAGAGGAGAGTGCAATGGGCGAATTTTTTACAGCCGATGTGTTTGCGAACACGATAGCGGTACTCGGCGCTTTGGGTTTTTTCTTTTTGGGATATCAAGCTTTGCAAATGTTGAAAAGATAAAGTATGTCAGAACACAGATGTTGCACCATTGTCAAGAACGGGCAAGATGCCCGTTCCACAAAGAATGATTTTTCTTGTGGAACAGGCATCTTGCCTGTTCCTAAACAAGTAATTGAGAATGGTGCAACATCTGTGTCAGAAGTCAGAAGTCAGAAGTCAGAAGGAAAGAAGGAAGAGGGAAGAAGGAAGAGGGAAGAAGGAAGAAGGAAAGAAAAAAGAAGGAAAGAAAGAAGAAAGAAAGAAACAACTATTCCGAATACCCAATTCCCTGTTTTGCCAATGCCCAATGTCCTGTTTTGCCAATGCCCTGTTTTACCAATGCCCAATGCCCTGTTTTGCCAATGCTCAGGAACACCTAATTTATTTGAAAAAGGCTATACAACTGACTCAACAGTGCAACTGTTTCTTGCGAAAATCAACCAAAAAAAGGCTGCGTTATTATCATGGTGAGCCAACTTTTAGATGGACGCTATCAAATCATTGAAGTCATAGAAACAGGAGAATTTGGGCAAACCTATCTGGCCAAAGATATTCGCCGTCCCGGAGAACCGCAGTGCTTTGTCAAGCACCTGCGTCCCGGTACTACCGAACCGAAATTAATTAATACTACGCGCCGTCTTTTTCAAAAAGAAGCTGAGGTTCTAGAAAAGCTCGGTCAACACGACCAAATTCCTCAGCTATTCGCTTATTTTGAAGAAAATGAAGAATTTTTCTTAGTTGAATCCTTTGTTGCTGGTCACTCGCTATCAACCGAGATTGTACCGGGCAAACCTCTAACTGAAGAAAAAATGATTCCTTTGCTGAAGGAACTGTTAGAAATTTTAGTGTTTGTACACGGACAGGGAGTAATTCACCGAGATATTAAACCGGCTAATTTAATTCGCCGCTATTCCGACAACAAGTTAGTTTTAATCGACTTTGGCTCGGTGAAAGAAATTCACATCGCGCAAAGACAAGCGCCAGTAACTGTGCGGATTGGCACGCTGGAATATATGCCGATCGAACAATTTCAATACAACCCGCAACTAAACAGCGATATCTACGCTTTGGGAATGATTGGCATCCAAGCAATGACGGGTTTGCCGGCTTACGATTTGCCGAAACTGCGGGATTTGAAAAATTCTAATAAAGGCGAAATTGTTTGGCGGCATTTAGCCACCTGTTCCCAAGCGCTGGCCGATGTTTTGGACAATATGGTGCGCTACGATTTTCGGGAGAGGTACCAGTCGGCGGCGGAAGCTTTAGCCGATTTGAGGAAAATTGGCGATCGCTCGCGGGCGCGGATTCCCAAGCTAACAATATATCGCGAAGAAGTCGATCGGCGCAGCAGCAGCCGGGGTGATATTACAATCGTCGGTCGGAGAATATTAGATGAACTGCGCGTCAGTTTGGAATTGCTGCCAGAAGAAGCAGAGGCGATCGAAGATGAGGTATTGAACCCTTACCGGAAATACAGGGAAAAAGGCGAACGCTACGAACAATCACTGCAAGAAGCAATGCAGCAAGAATATCCCTTTTCTCTGGAAACTCGCGACGAGTTAAAACGCTTGCAGCAAGTTTTAGGGCTTACCGACGAAGATGCCGCGAAAATCGAAGAATTAGTCATTCCTAAATCTTTATTTGCTAAATTGTACAAGGCGATATCCACAGTTTTGGAGGGACACCGCAACCCCAATCTGCCACCACCGAGTAGCGCCCCTCACCTCGAATTGCAGGCAAGTCCAGTGGTATCCTCGCAGGTAAATCTGAACGGAAAAACCGATTTGTCGAGCTCCAGCCCAGCAGCACTTGTCCCCAAAGAAACTCGCAAATTCAATCCTTATCTTGCCGGGGCAACAATTGCGGCTATCTTAGCTGCGATCGGCGGAGTTTACGGATATCTCAAGTGGCAAGAATGGCAGCAGCGAGCCCAGAAAGAATCCCAACAGCTCAATCAAATTGAAGCTTTTTATAAAGCCAGCAATTATGAAGGCTGCATCAGCCAAATACCAACAATTGCCGACACTTCCACCACCTATTCGTCCGCTCAGGAGTTACAAGAACAGTGCCAAGCAGGTTTGCGCTGGAAGAACGCCAAAGTCAAAAATTTCGCTCAGCATTTAGATGCAGTTGGGTCTGTTGCTTTCAGTCCAGACGGCTTAATGTTAGCCAGCGGTTCTAAAGACAAAACCATCCAAATTTGGGATTTAGCTACAGGCAAGTCGATCCGCACTTTTCCAGGAGATTCCTCCACTATTTGGTCTGTTGCTTTTGACTCAAACGGTACAAAACTGGCGACTGGAACCGGTTTTTGGCGAGTCATGTTGTGGGATTTGAAAACAGGGCAAGTGATTCGCAGTCTCGACCACACTGCTTCTGTTTGGTCTGTCGCCCTCAGCCCCGACGGACAGCTTGTGGCTAGTGCCAGCGGAGACAAAACCACAAAGATTTCGGATGCAACAACTGGCCGTTTGATTCAGAGTTTTCCAGACCATACAGATTTTGTTTATTCTGTTGCTTTCACTCCAGATGGAAAAAGTTTGGTTAGCGCTTCTAAGGATAAAAAAATTACAGTTGTGGATGTCGCAACAGGGGCGTTGCTCAAAACTATTGAGGGACACGGCGACGCGGTGAGGTCGGTTGCTGTTAGCCCGGACGGCAAGACAATTGTTAGCGGTTCCTACGATGAAAGTATTAAAATCTGGAATATCGAAACAGGAGATTTAATTCGCTCTATCAATGGACATTCTGACGATATTGTCTCGGTTGCTATCAGCCCGGACGGGAAGTTTATTGCGAGCGGGAGCAAGGATAAAACTATTAAAGTTTGGGATTTTGCTACGGGAGAATTGCTGAATACTTTGACGGGACATTCCGATGAGGTTTATGTGGTGACTTTTAGTCCCGATGGCAAAACTATTGCTAGCGGTTCTAAAGACAATACTATTAAGTTGTGGTTGAGGTAATCAGAAGGAAGTTCGGCAACGGATTATGTAACGGATGTAACGGATGTAAAGGATGTAACGGATGTCAGGAAGAAGGAAGAAGGAAGTTCGACAACGAGCAATGTACGGGATGTAACGGATGTAACGGATATCAGGAAGAAGGAAGTTCGGCAACGAGCAATGTACGGGATGTAACGGATGTAACGGATATCAGGAAGAAGGAAGTTCGGCAACGGATTGTGTAACGGATGTCAGGAAGAAGGAAGAAGGAAGAAGGAAAAATAGTCATTGACGCACAGACTATACTTATAGGGTGGGCAGTGCACACCTTACTACTACAGATAGTGTAACAATTGAAAAGTTGTGTCTACGACTGAAGAAGTCAGTCAACAGTCAACAGTCAACAGTCAACTGTATCCATTAGTCATTGGTCATTTAATTGCTGTAATTCAGCTCGCTTTTTAAGGTTTGGGGAAAGTGCCAATAAGGCGTTTCTAATTCGTCCTCAGTTGGAGAATTTTCAGTTGAGTTCTCTCGGATTTGAAAAAAGTGGTAGAGGTTAGCCACAGTTAAATCGGATATTTCTTGCCAATTCGAGGCAGCTAAACCTTGATAGCCAGTAGCGATCGCCTGCTGGCTGACATAAAATTCGTATCTCCGGCGGATTTCCGGCGACACAGCGAAGGTTAGCTGGTCGCGCAAGGATAGAAAGTGAGACTTTTGCTTTAAACTTTCATAAAGTGAAGGTTCCGGAGCTAATACCGCGAATGTAGTGTACACGCTGCTTTTTAAACTCTCGCCGGTGAGTTTATCTAAACTAGCTAACTGGTGCTGCTCTTTTGGAGACAAAGTTTGTATCCAATCAACCTCATTTTGCCAAAATTCTATTACACTTAAATCATGACCGAGAATCCTAGTAACTTCAGGAAATAAAAAATCTAGTTCTGGTTCGGATTGACATCCTTTAACAACAGTTAGAAGATTTTGACAAATTTTTGATTGGAGTTCCAGCAGGCGATCGCTCACCATATCGTAGGCCCGCTGCAAGTGAAACGTGACCCCGATCGCCTGCTCGATCGCCCAAACACATTCCATTTGCCTGAGCTGTCCAGCACAACACAGCCCCTCCAACAAACTAGAATTATCATAAATTTTTAAAGCCTCAAACAGCATATCCCGCCCGCTATTAATTTCGGAATTCCGAAGTTTAAGATCTGGCACTGTCAGGGCTGACTGACAGCGTTTGATAGCTTTAGAAAAAATCTCATAACCGTTAACCAGTTTCTGGCGGTGCATTTCAAAACTTGAGTCGTGAGCCACCTTAAAAATCTGCTGGATCACCTCTACTCCTCTATCTTTGAGGATGTGTCTGAGATCAATAAATCCGTCTTTAATTTTTAGCTTCTGGTGCTTTGCCTCTTCTCGGATTTTTAATACTTGGTTGAGGTTTACTGCTGACAAAACTGTGCTCGATACAGCGCCAATACCAATGACAGCAGCAGTCGCTTGCATCACTGCCAAATTAATTTTCAGACAGTTAAGCATTCTGTATATTTTTTGAAACCCCTGATGAGTTTGAGCCACCTGCAACGGCGCCAGTGTGACGTACACGGGAGCTACCAGCGGCTGTATGGGGCCACCTCCGGCTAACTGTGCCAGCAATCCTATAACTCCGCGCGAGGATAGAGTTTCACTTCTTGATTGATAAAAAATTTTTGCGAGCTCCACAAACTCCCCTGTCACCGGATCTCTAGCAGCAGGGAGCAATTTTCCTGTTTTGGTAGCAGGCTGTACAAGGTTGCCACTATTGAGTAGCGCCTGAGTTGCAGGGGTGAATATATAATCCATGTTGTGGCTCAGTTTCCATTCAAAAAGGCAGATGTTTTGTATTGTATGCTGTTTAGGGAAACGAGAGATGAAAGGAAATGAATGAGTATCTCAAGGCATTCCAGGCTATTACCCTGTTTAGCGATCGATTGTTGGCAGACGAATATCAATCCGTGGAGATTAAACAGTCAGCTACCCAACTCAGTTTAGATGTGGAACCTTGTATTGACGAAATTAAGCAATCTGCCATCAGACTCAAAGAGCTACTTCAGGTATGTTTCAAAGATGTATCTCAGGCTGAGGATGTCTGGAATAGCAAGCCGAGAATTGCGGGAGCATCTCCTGTTGATGTCTGGGAGCAAATTGGCGAACTAAGCGGATGCGATGTGAGAATTCGCACTTTAGGAAAACAGGGCAAATATGATGCTGTTGCTAAAGTTCGCAAATCTTGGAGCGACAAGGCAACCAAGTTAAAAAATCACTGGTTTTTGTGGGATAAAAACTCTCAAGTCTTTCAAAGAGATACTATTGGTTTTTTTGAAAAAGATAACTTGCACAAAGAGTTGCGGAATGAAGTTGATTCCCAGGCAGAGCGAGTGATTTTAATTATGGAGAATCAACTAAGTTTAATTTTTAAAGAATTACAATCTATTGATATAGAAAAAATTGAACTTTGTATTGAATGCTTTGACCTAAACAGTCAGTCTAAATTTAGAGAGCGACTACAATCACTAGGCGGGGAGATTGTATCGAAGTTTACGGAGCCACTGAAATATTTGCCCGATTCTTATATGAAGAGTTTTAAAGAAACGCTGAAAGAACCTGTAGAGACTCTGGTTCATAAAAGCAATTTGGGAATCAGTTTAGTCGATTTTGAAGAGTGCTGTAAAGTGATTGGTTTAATCCTAGACAAGGTGATTTTAGCAATTTTTGAGGAGCGCATGAAACTGGCAATTCAAACAGTTGAAAAAGCGATTAAATTCTACAACATTTTTTTAGAGAAGCAGGCGCGGTATCAGAAAGAGACGCCGGAACAGCGAGCTGCGGAAAAAGATTGGATCGAATGCCAGCGGCAGCAACTCAGGGAAGTTCAGCAGTATATTGATGCAGTCATAAATCATTAGTGGTTAGTCATGAGTCATTAGTCATGAGTCATTAGTCATCAGTCATCAGTAGAGTTCTTGCAAAAGTCCAATTCACCCCCCGCAAGTCCCCTACCGTGTACACAGAAGTTGATTCTGAGCTAGTTTCCATCCCAAAAAAATGGATTCAAACTGTCGGAGTCTATGAACAAGCATAGGCATTCCGGGATGTGTTTGAGAACTATAACCAGACCAACCCCCAAGTCGAGCGATTAACCAAGTAGCCCCAGGCAAGGAGGCGGGAGGATAGGGGTTTTGTAATTTTTTGACGTAGAGATTTCTCGATACTTTCAAAACTTGACAGATCCGTTGGCTCTGTATTTCTGTGAAGAATTTCTGCTGCCCCTTTTAAGTATGCTTTTAGCTGCTGTTTATCTTCGGGTGTCATTTTCTTTACCTTATGCTTTTTTTACGATTTTACTAAGTTTTTCACTGTAGATATTTTTTCAGAGACTTGGAAAAATGAGATGCACCCGTTATTAATCGTGTCGCCAACTGTGCGCGAACTTTCTGTACCAAAGCTATTATCGGGGATAATTTGGGCGATCGCAGGGAAAGGAAACAGCAGTAAAAATGCAAAAAATAGGGCGGAAGATTGACGCTGCATCTTTGAAGTCTGGTTAATTTAGTATTAGCAAAATAGCAAGGGGTTAGCTAAAAGCTGAAGATTACCTATTGAGGTACGCAAACACCCGTCGGTTTCGGACTGCGAAGAGATGCACCACCACCCGAATTATAGGCTACCAGCCTTACTTGTCCTCGATCGTCCATTACCCAACCTTGAGCGGGCATAATTTCTTTGGGGCTAATTTCTTCTATGGATGCTCTTTGGGTTTCTATTTGCGGACTTCCACCTACCGCTGGCTCCACCCACGCAAACGGCGATGGAGCGCTGCTGAGAACCTCGTGAGGACTCGGTGGCAATCCCCCTCGACCAGTCACAGTAAACTCGTTCTCGGCCCCTTGGATGCAGGGATTTGCAGCAATTAACGCAGCCGGATTGACCACATTTTGTGGCAGTTCCACTAAACCTTGAACGGGATTGACTCCCACAGAACTAAATGTTACCGCCCCTTGCAAAGCCGGGCCGCCACTTTGGGAAATCGCGGCGATGTCGCTGCTTTTAAGCAGAGATGTAGGACTTACTTGCAACGCTGCAAATTCGGCGTCACTAAGCCCCAACCTGCTTCTGACTTGTTCGCGACTCGCTGCTGTAAAACCGAAGACATTGGGGACATCGATATTGACGCGGCCGCCGCCTGCTGTGCGGGCGTTGGCTGTGATGTCGCTGTTTTCTTGCGGGAGGGCGACAAGAATGTCGCTGTTGATGTTGATATTGCCGCCGTCAGAAGTGCCTGCATCGGTGGTAATTCGGCTGTTGCGGCGCAATTGGATGTCTCGCGCTTGCAGGTTAATATTTGCTCCAGTACCCGATACAGTCGTGCCGTCAATCATCGCTTTGTTATCAAGAGCGATCGAATTTGCGACAACATTGATATTACCAGCCCGTCCGGTTCCCGTAGCCTGCACTGTCACTGTAGCTCCATCTCTGACAATTAGTCGATCGGTATTCAGATTCAACGAACCGGCATTTGCCGTCGCCTGGGAGTTAGTACCAAATATCTTGCCCACCGAAGCATCAATTGTACTGATAAATAGACCATTATTTCCGCTACCGCTGACCTCAATGCGATCGGCATTAACAGTAATATTCCCCACATCTCCCACCCCCAAAGAACTCGTAGAAACTACCCCCCCATCCCGCACGGTTAGGCTGGGCGTATCAATGCGAATATCTCCGCCCCGACCAGAGCTCAAAGTTCCAGAACTCAGCGCACTAGCACTCTGAATTCCGCTGGTCAAAAGTTGAGAAATACCTGAAATTTCTACTGATTCAGTAGCTCTAACTGTTAAATTTCCAGCAGGCCCCCCATCCTCTGAAAACAAAAACCTGCCCACTAAAACACCCGTTCCTACTGTAAACGCAGAACCCCCAGAGAGAGTCAACCGCTTGGTTTCGACGTTAATATTCCCCGCCCTTCCGTTTGAGCCGATACTCAGGGTGCTAATTCCGCTTGACACAACTGTTGGCGGGCCACTGTTAGACAATTCTACTGATTCAGCAGCTTTAATGTTGATATTCCCCGACGGGCCGCTGCTGTAACTCGTCGTACCGAGAATAGAACCATCGCGCATAATTAAGTTCGCGACATCAACACTAATGCTTCCTCCCGCACCGGTACTTTCTTTAGCTGTCCCGCTGTTAATTCCAGAACCCACCATCTCAAAAGTATTGGCGCGAATGATTAGATTTCCGCCATTTCCACCCCCAAAAGTGATGCCGCTACCTACTACCCCATTGTTGAAGAGCAGGCGGCCGGTGTCGATCGTAATATCGCCCCCCGAACCAGCACCAGCACTAGCATTAAACAGCATCATTAGCGGGTCAAAGGGGTCTGTAGTTCCCGATACCAAATATTTAATTGCAAGCTGTTGATAGCCCTCAACTCCCAGCCCGATCATTTCTACTGAATCAGCAGCGCGGAAGTTGATATTACCTCCTGCACCATCTCCTAGAGTCAGGGTAGAAAATTGCGTGCCGTTTTCCACTCGCAACTTTTGAGCGCTGATATCGATACCTCTACCATCAATATTTCCCAGGGTCAGCGCATAAATTCGCGCCCCGCTGAGGGCGACATTTCCACCTTTTAACTCTACTCTGCCGCCACCAATGCCGCTGGTGTTGATCAGTGTTCCATTGGATATTTGAATATTGCCGAAGTTTTGAATATTATCATAATTTAAAGTTAAATTTCCCTTTTCTCCCGCTGTCAGTGCGAAATTAACTAAACCGGGACTGGCTGCGCTACCGAGTAAAATTTGTCCGCCGCTGGCGGTTAAATTGCCACCTTGGAGTTGGATGTCGCCGCCAATGAGTGCTAAAGTTTGACCGGATTCTACTGCTAAACCAACTCGATCGCTAATTGGGATTGGCACAGCAGAGGCTGGCAGGTTTACCTTTCCTAAAGCCGTCGATTGGTTGACAATTGCACCGGGATTGTCTCTAAATCTTAAACCAACGGGAATATTAACGGTTAACAGCGGGGAGGTTTGCGGGTTGGTGCTGCTGAATTCAAAGCCGTTATTAAACACAATACTGTCAGCCGTTGAACCGATAAACGAACCGCGCAAATCTAACCGCGCATTCGGCCCGAATATAATTCCTTTCGGGTTAATTAAGAATAAATTCCCGTTGCCTAAAACTCCCAGAGTTCCTAAAATATTTGAGGGGTTTGGGCCCGTAACGCGGGTGAATATGTTGGTGACTCCGCTGGGATTGTCAAAATAAGCTCCCCGCCCTTCACGGATGTTAAATTCGCGCAAGCTGTGAAAGAGGTTAACGCCACGAGTTGCGCCGCCAGTGATTCTATCTGAGGGTAAGTTGTTGATAGTATCGGGGACAGTCCGCGAACTTTCCGCGCCCAGGGAATTATCGGGGATGATTTGGGCGATCGCGGAAGTGGGAAATAGCAACAGGAAAGCAAACAGTAGGGAGTAACTTACGGGCGGGCTAGATGCCCAACCCCTAGTACCCACAATAAAATCTACTCTTTGTGGAACAGGCATCTTGCCTGTTATTGAGAATGGTGCAAATAGTAAAGAGTAATGGACGGGAGGCATAAAAACACTTTTTCCAGGACAAAAAATATCGGTGTAATCTCATCTCGTTTCTCTAAATGTTTTGAATTTGGCTGCTGAGTACAAGTTGCTCGACTGTGATTTCTAGTTCAGGAAAAGTTTTAGAGATAATGCGCTCATTACCTGTAAAACTTTGAACTAAATAACTGCCATTTTCCAAAGAGTAAACGAAAACTGTGGGATTTTTGGGATTTCCTAGATAAGCCCTAGAAGCGATCGCTAAATAATCCACAATCCAATACTCACAAACGCCGAGGCGTTGATACTCATCTAGCTTATCCACATAGTCGTCTTCCCAGTTAGTTGAGGTAACTTCTACTGCTAATTGGATAGGTTCGGTAAGAGCTCCGTAGCCACGTACATTGCTGTTCCATACTGATGCCTTAACCACGCCAACATCAGGATTTCTGCCTTGTTCTTGTCCTGAAGCTGTTACAGTTCTCAAAACTATATCTTTGTCAACGATATAGTCAAGCCCCAAGCGATCGCTTTCTCTGTCGAAAGACTTAACAAGAAATCGTGCCACATTTTTATGAGCTCTGGTTGCTTCCACTTTGACAATCTCTCCATTTACAAGTTCGTAGATGCCAGATCCGTCGGGGTACTTTTCGAGAAAATCTGCAAATGTTAGTTTAGTTTTTGTCTGAACCATAAGACAAGCTCTCTTTTGTTAACTAGGTTAGGATTTATATCGTTTCCGGTGCCATGATAATTATATATTTGGATCGTATCAGTGCGAGCGTCCCCCCTCGCGACCCAAGTAGCGATCGAAACCGCCACTTAATCAAATTTGACCGTCAGCGCTAAAAATAACTGACAACCTTGCCAGATCCACAGCCATAGGCTAAGATTTTGCAAAGGTCGAGAACACAATATTACCAAGCTTTTTTATGAACTACCGAAACCACATCACGATAGAACCAAATAAACGCGGTGGTAAGCCTTGTGTACGCGGCTTGCGAATTACGGTTTATGAAGTGCTTGAGTACCTGGCTTCCGAGATGAGCGAAGCAGAAATTCTTGATGATTTTCCAGATTTGACGCGAGAAGATTTAAAAGCCTGCATTGCTTATGCTGCTGACCGAGAGCGTCGGTTTATGACCGCGACCTTATCCGCATGAAATTACTTTTATAAATTAGCCGTTAATTTTAATCTTTGGACTATTCATGAAAATCTTAACGAAATCTATTCTCTTCATTTTGCTATTTACAAATCCGGTGCTAGCTAACGAGCTAAACAAAGCTGAAAAAGTGTTTGCTAACTATCAATCGCTTGAGCGCGCATTTGATCCAGCCGTAGCTGATCTTTACTGCGACACAGCACTGATTCGCAATGTGCGGACTTACCCAGGTGGGAGGCAGCGAACCCTGGAGTTTCCAGCACCGAAATATAAAGACCTAATTCGTGCAGCCATGCCCGTTGCAAAAGCCCGTGGTGACTACAGCACCTACTCTAAAATTGTTTATTCACTTGAAGGCAAGAATGTACGCATTACTGCTACACGCTTCTCTGTTATGAAAAATTACTCAAGCACAATTTCGCTGCTAGTTGGAAAATGTAACAACGGTCAAACCGGAGTGCTTGAAGAGATTAGCCAGTCGCGGCCTTGAGGGCTAACAATTCCTTCAAGCCGACCCCGCAGCGATGCCGCTTAACTCAAGGGTTAAGCTGTCGCGCATTTAAATTGTAGATTGAGGGCGGGCTCTTAGGCCCAACCCCTACTCCCCACAAGACTTTAAAATTTTTTGACATACCATTTAAATGCAGAACAGCTTATCTCGTAGTTGATAGTTATATACTCGGACAATAAATTTTTAATAGCTATAAATCAGAATTTTGAGAAGTGTTGGGCGAAGCGAAGCGTAGGGTTCGATCGCACTCAACCCAACTTAAAATTTAGAAAGCAAAGTAATTAATCCGAAAGTATAAGCCTTTTTCCTGCAAAGTTCGATCGCCCGATCGAGCATTTATCAAAGGAATGCCGTAGTCTAAACGCACATTCAACCGATCGCCCATCTGCCAAACCAGCCCCAAACCCGCACCCAGCAGTTTATCCGAGTCAGGATTCGGCTTTTCCTCCGACTGGTTCCACCCTACCCCAAAATCGATAAACGGAGCGACTTGCAACAAACCTTCGACTTGCGGGACACGCCAAACCGGAATTCGCACTTCAGCAGATGCGATCGCACCGCTATCAGTTAACAGCAAATCTTGGCGGTATCCGCGCACGCTTTGAACGCCGCCGATCCCGATTTGTTCGAGGGAAAGCAGGGGGCGATCGGCTAATTGAATGTCAGAACGCACTATCAGCAAGGTTTCGGGCGCTAATAGCCTCACGTATTGGGCTTGTCCGCGCCACGCCAGAAAACGGCTGTCGGGCCCGCTATCGTTCGCAGTAGCGCCGAACAGATTAGTGCCGAGGGAGAATTGCGATCGCGCCGCGAACACTTGGTTGGAACTCCGCTGCACGTATTCTTGAAAAAAGCGCACAGCCGAAACCCGGGTTTCGCCGCGCTCATTTGCTCCCGCCGAAAGCGCAAATCGTTCCCCTGACAGGAATGTATCGCTTTCTTGCCGCGAAAAACTCAGTCCCAAAGCCAAAGTGCGATCGGGCTTTTCGACAATCGGCTGACGGTAAGTTAATTCGTAAGTCCGCGATTTCCCCTCGATTTGTGCACGATCAAACGGTTCCTCGATGATATTAGTGCTAGCAGCACTTGCAGCGAACCCAATTGTGCCGTTGCGCGCGTTGACAGGGACTGTGTAGCTGCCGTTGAATTCATTGCTGCCGTCGGTGTTAGCATAAGATACCTCTAATCCGTCGCCCAAACCTAGCAAATTTGCTTGATTGATGCGAACACCGCGCCGAAAACTGCCGACGCTGGGCGATCGATTGTTGTCTGCAAACACTTCACCGCTAAAGCTGTCTGCTTCTTTGACGCGCACTTCTAAGCGGCTGTTTTCCGGGCGGCTTCCGGCTTGCAATTCGGCGGAAATATTAGCAATTAAGGGGTCTAGTTGCAGCAGTTGCAAGGCTTCCAGCAACCGAGAGCGGTTGAGGGGGCGTCTGGTAGCGCGTTCTAGGCGCGATCGCACGTAATTTGAATTTAAGCGTCTGTTTCCAGTAATCACAATTTCATCTAATCCGCCTTCTACAATCCGAATTTTCACCACCCCTCCTTCTCTCGGAAAGGTTTGGTTGGCGGGAATTACAGCACCGGAATTGATGTATCCTGCGGCTACATATTTTTGCGTGACGGCTGCTTCGGCTGCGATCAGTTCAGCAAAGGTGATTTCGCGGCCCGCAAACTGTTGCGTAACTTCTGCGAGTTCGCGATCGCTAAAGGCTGTGTTGCCCTCAAATTCAAAGCGATCGACCCTAATTGTACCTATAATCCCCGGTCTATCATCGCCGGGAACAGGTGTTAGCGGGGCTGGTGGGAGGGGAGACGGCGCAGGGGGTTGCGGCGGCTCAGGAGCTGGTAATTCTGGTTCTCGCGGCAGAATTGGGTTGGGCAGTTGGCTGAGTTGCGAGGCTCGATCGATACCCAAATCAATTTTTTTTCGGTCAATACTTTCTTCTAGTTTTTGATCGGAGTTAAAAATCTCGGTTTCTTGAGTTTTTGTGCTGAATGTGCGATCGGTCTGAGATGTTGCACCCTTGTCAATAAGCCTGTTACCGGCGGGCAGGATGCCCACCCCACAATCAAACTCACTCGTTGTGGAACAGGCATCTTGCCTGTTCTTGAGAATGGTGTAAGATGTCACATCGACTGAATTTGCCGAGGAAGGCGGTAAGTCGGGAGTTTCCGCCGCCACCGAGTGTTCTGATTCAGCGGGTAACTGGGTTTCCTCGTCTTTTACGGGCAAGTCTTCGCGTTTGTCAAGATTAGTATCGGGAAGGAAAGCTCGATCGCCTCTGCTGCTAACTGCTGCCAAATCCTCAACATTTGAGGTCAAAATTTCAACTGTGCTAGCGGATGTTTTCGCTGGTTTTGCCAACACAACTAACCCCAAAATACCAGCGAATAAAAATATTTTTTGCGATCGACAAGCCATAGAATCAAATTATCTCGAATAATTGGGTGAAAATATTTTCCGCAATAGAGCACCCTCAAGTAAAAATCAATCTTAACAGCAAAAAAAGGAAACAGCCGTCGCAGCCAACAGTTTCGGCGACGGCTACAAAGCAAAAGGTCGATCGACGGCTGTTCATTTCCCAAGACTTACGCTTCAACCGGGTTCTTATCCGAAAAAATATCGTGTAAGTCGATCGTAAACAGTAAAAAAACCAAACTTTTTTGGTTGCAAAACCTACCCTTTCATGGTAATGCAGCGACCAGAATAGTCCTGGACGCCAGGGTAAACCAGAAACGCGCTACAACTGAGATATTGCACCATTCTCAATAATCTTTTTATGAACAGGCAAGATGCCTGTTCCACAAGAGATAAATTTTATTGTGGAACAGGCATCTTGCCTGTTCTTAAGAATGGTGAAAGATGTGAGTTACGCCTGTTCCACAAGAGATAAATTTTATTGTGGAACAGGCATCTTGCCTGTTCTTAAGAATAGTGCAAGATATGAGTTACAACCCTCAGAGTCTCTAAAAAACCCGGTTTCTTTGATTTTGGTGCATCATCCCAAATCCGACTTTAATACCCCCTTTATTATTGAGTCAGCGTCTACCCACATCCTGTGCGTAGACGCCGTTTCAACCGCCAAGCCTGATAAAGGGGATTGGTAAATTTGAATTATGCAGAGCGGCCCGCACCAGCCGCAGCACCCATTTGAGCCCCGTCAGTCAATCCCACCAACTTAGCACTCAACTCCCACATCCGCTCGCCTTTTTCATCATCGCGGGCCTGCGGAGAAACCTTCTGTACAAAAGACTTGCCATCTTTTTTCTGGCGATTTCCCCAACTCCAATAAGCCCCAGATTGCTTGTATTCTGGATCAGCAACCACCATCGCCAGCCTTTCCCCCGCCAACTCCTGCGACACGTAACCCCCGGTGATATTCTTCTGAAACAGCGGGAACAGCTTCTGAAATAGAGGATAGTGATTGCGGAAAAGTGGCGTATCCGCGACGCATCCCGGATACAGCGAAGTGAAAGTAATCCCCGTGGATTCGTGAAAGCGGCGGTGCAATTCCCGCATCGTCAGCACATTGCAAACTTTGCTATCTTTGTAAGCCTTGACCGGTTCAAACTTCTTGCCATCAACCATCGAAATCGGGTCTTTGAAACCCGCTTCAAAACCCTCAAACTTGCCCAAATCCGGGCGCGGCGGAATCTTCCCACCCAACTCGTCTGGATTGTGAGTCACAGTTCCCAAAATCACGATTCTCGCATCGGAATAATAGGAAGGCTTCATATTTTCCATCATCAGGTTGCACAGCAGGAAATGACCCAGGTGATTGGTAGTCATCGTCAACTCGTAACCCTCCGGGCTCCGCAGCGGTTCCTTAATCAAAGGCAGATAAATGGCGGCGTTACACACCAAAGCGTCCAGAGGCCTGCCGCTGGCCTTAAATGCGCGAGCAAACCGGCGCACGCTCTCCAAATCGCCCAAGTCAATCTCCATGATGGAGAAACTGCCTTCAGGTATGCCCAACTCTTGGGCGGCATCTCCGGCTTTCCGCACGTCCCGACAGGCCATGACTACGTGCCATCCTTTGTCTGCGAGAGCTTTCGCGCCGTACAAACCGACGCCGGAGGAAGCGCCGGTAATGATAACCGTGGATTTGTGATTTTGTGCCATCTTGTTAAAAGCGCTTCCGCTATTGATTTTTTTCAGGCACTCAAACGCTGAGCTAGCAGCTTGGATGTTTTGAAGTACCCTATGGTTATTAGGATATGGGGAAACGTTCTCGATCTCAACTGGGAGCCTCTCACTTTTGCCGACAAGCTAGAAATTGGAGGCAGGAGACTGCGAGGCAGGAGGCAGGAGGCAGGAGGCTGAAGGAAGGAGCAAGAATAAGTGTTTTTACAAATAGGAAATGCTCGCTTTCAAAGGGGGATGAAAATTAAATATAACTCCAGCTCTTACTCTTGTTTTGAAAAATTAACTATACATATTTTGGGGCGGGTTGACCATTATCTATGATGCACATACTCGGTATTTATATCAAATCTGTTAGCATCGGAATAGTAAATTCGAGTTCACTGTTGACTGTTGACGGTTCACTGTTGACGCCGTGAACAGTTCACCGTCAACAGTCAACATCATTCCGGTGTTACCGGAAATGATATTATTGATAAACCCGCCCCACCCAAGTCAACTAAGAAATAGCTGCTGGTTCCTGATAGGTAGGGAAATCAATATAACCTTCAGGTCCAAAAGAATACCAGACGCCCATTTCAGCAGGTGGATTGAGCGGCCAACCATTAGTAAAACGCTCTACCAAATCGGGATTGCTGATAAAATCCCGACCAAAAGCTATTAAATCCGTAACTTTGCTGCTTAGGGCCGTTTCAGCCTGTTCTTGAGTATATCCGCAGTTGCCGACGAGTGGCCCTGTAAATACATCGCGAAACTCTCCTATCATCATCGGCGTTCCCAATTCGTGAAAGCCAAATGCCAGACCGTCCACCAAGTGAAGGTAAGCTAAATCATAGGCATTTAACTGCTCAGCGAAATACAGAAAATCTTCTCGATATTCTGGAGAACCCATGTCATTGAAAACACCGTTGGGAGACAGCCTAACTCCTACTCGGTTGGCCGGAAATACTGTGATAATTGCTTCTACAATTTCCTTAAGAAAACGGTAACGGTTTTCTACTGTGCCGCCATAGGAATCAGTGCGGTGATTGGTTTTGGTTTGCAGGAAAGTGTCAATAAGATAGCCGTTGGCCGCGTGAATTTCTACACCGTCAAAACCTGCCATTTTAGCCCGTTCCGCCGCCTTGCGATAATCTTCTACAACGAGGGAGATTTCATCGGTTTCTAGAGCACGGGGGGTTTCGTAGGGTTGTTTGCCTAGAGGGGTATGAATGCCTTCTCCGTTTATTTTGATGGCAGAGGCTGCAACTGGCAATTGATTGTTTTCATGAAAACTGCTGTGGGAAGCTCGTCCGCAGTGCCAAAGCTGCATGAAAATCGGCGTTTCGTGGGCATGAACCGCAGTCACAATTTGTTTCCAAGCTTCGCGTTGCTCGTCTGAATAAATACCGGGCGTATTGAGCCAACCCTTAGCTTGAGTAGAAACCACTGTGGCTTCTGTAATGATTAAACCAGCGGAGGCTCGCTGAGTGTAATACTCTGTCATCAAGGCGTTGGGCATCCGCGCTTCACCGGCTCTCGCTCTCGTCAGGGGTGCCATGAGTACCCGGTTTTTTAAGGGTAAATCTCCGATTGTGAAGGGACTGAGTAGGAGTGGAGAAGTTGTTTGAGTGGTCATAATTTTGAGGTTTTCTCAACTGAAGAATCTGGGAAATCACATATAGCAACGGCTGGTGTTATGCTCCCAGGCGCAAGACATCCAAGGGTAGCCAAAATGTAAGCAATCAAACTCATCAAGCTGTGTACGAATTTGACTTTTTAGCCAAGACTCTTCTTTGTTCAATTTTGTTAAACTCTGGAGAGTATGGCGGTAAATATAATAGTCTACACCGTGCTGTTTGAATCAATTCCTGAATCCGACCACTTTTATCAAATGTGAGATTATCCATGACCACCACCTGTGCTGTAACAAGTGTTGGAAGTAAACTTGTTGCTAGCCCAAGAGATGAGTAAGGAGATGGATAGCTGCGAGGTTTCAATCCCTGATAGGGTTTTAGGTTGTTTTCGGCCTAAGCTCTTACGGGTCAAGGAGAAACCAAATGGCTGTTTCAATCCCTGATAGGGTTTTAGGTTGTTTTCGGCTGTGTAAGAGTTTCCTAGTCGGCGGCGATATTCTAGTTTCAATCCCTGATAGGGTTTTAGGTTGTTTTCGGCCGGAAACTCGAAAGCTTTTCCATCCCCTGCCCTTGTTTCAATCCCTGATAGGGTTTTAGGTTGTTTTCGGCGTGTTCCATCTCCGTCAGCGATCGCCACTTTGTAGTTTCAATCCCTGATAGGGTTTTAGGTTGTTTTCGGCCGGGCTGAGAACGGCGATCGCGCTGGCCTCTATTGGTTTCAATCCCTGATAGGGTTTTAGGTTGTTTTCGGCTGTAGCAAACTAACCAAGCAATTACCTAAAAATCGTTTCAATCCCTGATAGGGTTTTAGGTTGTTTTCGGCGTTACCCATTTTTCTGTCAACTCCTGAATTATCTCGTTTCAATCCCTGATAGGGTTTTAGGTTGTTTTCGGCTGCGGGTACTTCTACAGTTACAGCTACCAGTTATTTGTTTCAATCCCTGATAGGGTTTTAGGTTGTTTTCGGCCCCAACTCACCACAAGAACACAATATCGGAACCCTGTTTCAATCCCTGATAGGGTTTTAGGTTGTTTTCGGCTTTGTGAAAGTCGGGATAGCGAATATGTCAACGATGACGTTTCAATCCCTGATAGGGTTTTAGGTTGTTTTCGGCGCATGATTCCTACAGATTCCTAAAGATGTGTCTCAGGTTTCAATCCCTGATAGGGTTTTAGGTTGTTTTCGGCTAAGGGAGCTAGCCAGAGAGCGATCGCACTTCCCGTTTCAATCCCTGATAGGGTTTTAGGTTGTTTTCGGCTGCAGTAAATTTCGATGAATGCAAATGGTGGGTAGATGTTTCAATCCCTGATAGGGTTTTAGGTTGTTTTCGGCTTTTTGTTACAATATTTTACAAGCAATGCAAACTCGTTTCAATCCCTGATAGGGTTTTAGGTTGTTTTCGGCGCAGCGTGTCACCGTCGTAAATAGATTTTGGCACGTTTCAATCCCTGATAGGGTTTTAGGTTGTTTTCGGCGTGCGATCGATACTTCTTCCGGTGAATCAATTGTGATTGGTTTCAATCCCTGATAGGGTTTTAGGTTGTTTTCGGCCAATGTTGGCTTGATTAATGGTGGCGGTCTAGGCCAATTGTTTCAATCCCTGATAGGGTTTTAGGTTGTTTTCGGCCTGATTCAATGGAAGGGCGATCGTAGATGTGAGATCGTTTCAATCCCTGATAGGGTTTTAGGTTGTTTTCGGCAGGGATTGCCCGCAAGTTGGGCAATAAACACACAAAGGGTTTCAATCCCTGATAGGGTTTTAGGTTGTTTTCGGCAAGTCTGCGCCGAGTCCGAGACTTTGCGATCGCAGGTTTCAATCCCTGATAGGGTTTTAGGTTGTTTTCGGCGACTGTCGAACCCTATAGAGTTCTATCAGTTACAAGTTTCAATCCCTGATAGGGTTTTAGGTTGTTTTCGGCTTTTGGCATAGAACATAGAACCTTCCTCTGAATTTTGGCGTTTCAATCCCTGATAGGGTTTTAGGTTGTTTTCGGCAATGCCTTATGAGAGCTTTCTTTGCTGTGAGTGCGTTTCAATCCCTGATAGGGTTTTAGGTTGTTTTCGGCGAGATCCAAAAATATTTAAATGATTGTGCTAAATGGTTTCAATCCCTGATAGGGTTTTAGGTTGTTTTCGGCTCATCAGTGCGGTGTCTACTTGGCTCAATGCACTCTGTTTCAATCCCTGATAGGGTTTTAGGTTGTTTTCGGCGGTGTGTTGGGTAAGATATTTATTGACGGTTGTTTCAATCCCTGATAGGGTTTTAGGTTGTTTTCGGCTCGGCTAGTGATAAGGGAAATAGGGGTTAAGCGCTGTTTCAATCCCTGATAGGGTTTTAGGTTGTTTTCGGCATCAAGCCGCTCAGCAGCGAAATGAAGCTCTTAATGTTTCAATCCCTGATAGGGTTTTAGGTTGTTTTCGGCGAGCAAAGGCAGGTTCGATCGCACGGCGGCTGCATTGTTTCAATCCCTGATAGGGTTTTAGGTTGTTTTCGGCAATAGAATTTCTCAAGGAGAAGGGGTAACTTTTGGTTTCAATCCCTGATAGGGTTTTAGGTTGTTTTCGGCTCAACAGAGATGGATGGGTTTAGAATATGCAGTAGTTTCAATCCCTGATAGGGTTTTAGGTTGTTTTCGGCGCCTCCGGTTTTTCACTTCGCGATCGGACAGGAGTTTCAATCCCTGATAGGGTTTTAGGTTGTTTTCGGCTTGCATTCCTTAAGGCTTTATGCCATAGTATAGAGTTTCAATCCCTGATAGGGTTTTAGGTTGTTTTCGGCATAGCGCCAAGACCAGGAATAAAACAGACTACGTTTCAATCCCTGATAGGGTTTTAGGTTGTTTTCGGCAGTACAACATATATTCTAAACATATGACAGCTTTTGTTTCAATCCCTGATAGGGTTTTAGGTTGTTTTCGGCTTGCCCCATCTGTATTTGTGGTGATATTTAAAGTTTCAATCCCTGATAGGGTTTTAGGTTGTTTTCGGCCAGCCTGTGCGCCTTGGGTTTCCGTAACGGCTGAGTTTCAATCCCTGATAGGGTTTTAGGTTGTTTTCGGCTTTCTATAGGAGCCTAAACTATGAAACTTTCACGCCGAGTTTCAATCCCTGATAGGGTTTTAGGTTGTTTTCGGCTTCTGGGCCGCGCTGTCGGCTCAGACGAAATCAAGTTTCAATCCCTGATAGGGTTTTAGGTTGTTTTCGGCTCAACGGGCGATCGGTGCGTCAGCACAAAAACGTTTCAATCCCTGATAGGGTTTTAGGTTGTTTTCGGCAGCAGATTTTCTTGCCGTAACAGATAAAGGTAAGTTTCAATCCCTGATAGGGTTTTAGGTTGTTTTCGGCCCGTAAAATTCAAAATCCGAATCACAGTACAGAAGTTTCAATCCCTGATAGGGTTTTAGGTTGTTTTCGGCCTTAAACGAGCCAGAAAGCGCCTATGGTGAAATTTTGTTTCAATCCCTGATAGGGTTTTAGGTTGTTTTCGGCTTTAGCAATTTCAGAATTTCTCAAAATACGATCGAGGTTTCAATCCCTGATAGGGTTTTAGGTTGTTTTCGGCAATAATTCTATTTATGGGGTGTGGAATAATATTTTGTTTCAATCCCTGATAGGGTTTTAGGTTGTTTTCGGCTCTTGTACATCAGGCTGCATCCGTCCGCAATAAGGGTAATAGTTTCAATCCCTGATAGGGTTTTAGGTTGTTTTCGGCATTGGTGGCTAGATAATGAAGGGTTCCCAATTCCAGGTTTCAATCCCTGATAGGGTTTTAGGTTGTTTTCGGCTTGGACTTGGATTCTTTCATCACCCAAGTTGCATGTTTCAATCCCTGATAGGGTTTTAGGTTGTTTTCGGCCTTTAGAAAAAAAAGAGTTGACAAATAAGATACAAGTTTCAATCCCTGATAGGGTTTTAGGTTGTTTTCGGCTCCATAAAAAGAAGATAGATAGCTATCCGCTACATGTTTCAATCCCTGATAGGGTTTTAGGTTGTTTTCGGCCAGTGCTGCAACTTGTTGGTCGTAAATCTGTTTCTTGTTTCAATCCCTGATAGGGTTTTAGGTTGTTTTCGGCTCTACCAATGGGTCATTTAGTCGCGTGTTTCTCTGTTTCAATCCCTGATAGGGTTTTAGGTTGTTTTCGGCATAAGAGTCTGAAGAAGTCTTAGAGGTTTGAGTTTCAATCCCTGATAGGGTTTTAGGTTGTTTTCGGCTCCTCAGTTGTCCCTATTCCCCCGGCGACAAGCCTGGGTTTCAATCCCTGATAGGGTTTTAGGTTGTTTTCGGCCTAAATAGATTTTTTGGCCTTCCTTGAGGATTTTTGCGTTTCAATCCCTGATAGGGTTTTAGGTTGTTTTCGGCTGTGTGATGCTTGCCGCTGGTTTCGTCAGTCCAGCAAAATTCGTTTCAATCCCTGATAGGGTTTTAGGTTGTTTTCGGCCTGGTATCTCACCACGATCGGCCCAGAACTATATGTTTCAATCCCTGATAGGGTTTTAGGTTGTTTTCGGCAAACTTTGTAAGTGCCACCTTCAACAACTTTTAAGTTTCAATCCCTGATA
Organism: Microcoleus sp. K1-B1; assembly: GCF_036704705.1. Taxonomy (NCBI): domain Bacteria; kingdom Bacillati; phylum Cyanobacteriota; class Cyanophyceae; order Oscillatoriales; family Microcoleaceae; genus Microcoleus; species Microcoleus sp. K1-B1. Next base: position 49,292 of record NZ_JAUBSH010000019.1, read on the forward strand.
GGGTTTTAGGTTGTTTTCGGCGCGTGACAATGTTCTTGACCCCAAAGGCAAAAGGTGGTTTCAATCCCTGATAGGGTTTTAGGTTGTTTTCGGCGTGAGGGGCGAACAGGAATGCGCTTAGTGTGCGGTGTTTCAATCCCTGATAGGGTTTTAGGTTGTTTTCGGCCCGGGCTTGACTGTGTACTTTAAAGTTTCGAGGTTTCAATCCCTGATAGGGTTTTAGGTTGTTTTCGGCTTTTTTTTAAAAAATATGGGTCTTGGCACGGTTGTGGTTTCAATCCCTGATAGGGTTTTAGGTTGTTTTCGGCTGCGAGATTTTGTCGAGATCAAAGATGTTATTTTGTTTCAATCCCTGATAGGGTTTTAGGTTGTTTTCGGCTTTCTTCCAGATTCCTGCTTATGGCTCGATATCGGTTTCAATCCCTGATAGGGTTTTAGGTTGTTTTCGGCAACTGGAAAAGTTCGGCGCCGATTTAATCTATCCCGTTTCAATCCCTGATAGGGTTTTAGGTTGTTTTCGGCTTAGGAGGATAATGAGATGATTATTGCATTTGTTCAAGTTTCAATCCCTGATAGGGTTTTAGGTTGTTTTCGGCCGCCGGGGTCTGGGAGGCTTGAAATATAAGGTTTTCAAGGTTCAGTTGCGTCTGACTGCAATAAATATACCGTTTCAGCGATCGCCCTGTCAAGGGGGCAAAATTCCAATAGACCTCAAACTCTCTCCCAGTAAAGCTTTCAGCATTTGCGTCTGACCCGCATGAGGTACAAACCACTGCAAACCCAGTCCTGGCAAAGCTCTCAGCCATTAAAATTCACCCCCTCCGTTCAACACCTACAGCCAGACGCAAAATCACACCATAAAAATCGTAGTATCCAGCGGTGCCCGGCCCCCAATCCGCTCGATCTTCCCCTGACAGCAAGCGCACAAATAGTGAAACATGATGCTGTCTTCTTCCGACTTAATCACCTTACTCAGACGTTGGCGCATCCGGGCATACTGAGTATCCGTCACCTCGCAATGAAACACCGAATACTGCTTCCATTCCCCATAAGACTTGAGAATGTTGTGAATCTTAGTGCGGCGCTTGTCCTCAGATATATCGTAGCAAACCCAAACAAACATAACTTAATTGCCTCCCTATCTCAAAATCAAAGGTGGATACTTATCAACTTCACCCATCAAATACTTAGCCATCAACCGCCCTTGAATTTCAAAAGCTTCTTGATAAGTACACAACTTTCCCATCACAGGATGCTTGAACTTTGACTGTTTCTTTTGTTCGTAAATTCGCAAAAAATTGTGCAGCGCTTCTTTTGTCAAAGAAACCGCCCCGCTCAACGGTTCTGCCGTAAAATCATTAGGCGAAACTTTCTGCAAATTAATCGCCGTCAACACCACAGCATCAACTACCAAAGGTCGAAATTCTTCCATCAAATCCAGCGCTAAAGAAGGACGGCCATAGCGCTCAAAATGCAAATATCCTAAATACGGATCAAACCCCACAATATTCACCGCACTTTGAACATCGTGCCGCAGCAGAGAATATCCCAAACTTAACAGAGAATTTACCGGGTCAGTAGGCGGACGGCGGCGGCGAACTTCAAAGCTAAATTCCGGCACCCGAATCAGTTGATTGAAGCAGCCAAAATAAGTCGCGCTACCCGCCCCCTCTAATCCTCGCAGAGAATTAATACTGGAAGTTTTGTCAATAGACGCAATTACTTGTTTCAATTGGGCGATCGGCTTTTCAAAATCCTGGGGAGAATATTTGCGCTGACACTCTAACAAAGTATTGCGGTAATTCTTGAGTTTTCCCCGTACAAATCCCCTAACTAAATGCACCGCTTGTTCCGATTCCCCAGCCGCTTGCCACTGAGCTTTTCGCACAAAGATATTTTTCGTCATCTCCGGTTCCAACCTCCCCAAATAACGTCCGTTTAAAGTCAAAAAACTCAAAGGAATGTGACGTTCCAACAGTTCCACAACAACAGCCGGCGAAACTGTAGCGCGTCCCAATGCAACAACCCCATCAATCTTAATTAATGGCACGTCCAACAGATTTTTTTTATCAGCTTTAACCGTCAGACGTTCATCCACTTTGCCAATAAAAGCATCTTCTTGAGTAATGTAAACTGTTCCCATTGTGAATTCTCCTATTTGCAGGTTAACTTGCTTCTTGATAGCGGTTGACTTTGGCCGCAGCTTGGGGCAGACATTGGGGAAATAGACTGCATCCCGTACACCGAGCGGTGTAAACTGGTAAAGGGATATTTCCCGATCGCCAAAGAGCAGCGACTTTTTCAATAGTGGCGATCGCTTCCTGTCTCAATTGCTCAGAAATCTCGACTAATTGCCGCTGATGCGATTGCGCGTAATACACATATCCAGTCGCAATAGTTTTCCCCGTCATCTCCTCCAAACAAAGCGCTTGGGCGCAAACTTGCAACTCATCATTATCCCATTCCCCCTTCCGTCCCCGCTTATATTCCACCGGATAAATCTCACCCTCAGCCGACTCAATCAAATCCGATTTACCAATGAGTTTGTAGCGCTCAGATTTGAGCCAAATCGCCCGAACCTGCCAAGTTTCATCCCGGTTAATCTCGCCCATCGTGTGAACGCGATCGTGCAAACTCGTGCCTTCAATGGTATACTGATTATCGGTGAATTCTCCAGCGCAAGACATTCGCCAGCAGCGGTGAGCGCAATAGGAATATTGGTTGAGAGTTGCGATCGAAATGTAATCTAAATCGTTCATGTTTTTGATGGTTTGTAGGAGATTGGTAATTGGAATTAATTAGTGATGCCCCAGTCCGCCAGGGGTTGAAACCCCTGTCTCATAGCTAAAGTCGGTTGAAACCGACTGAAGAAGTAATTTAATCATTGACGGGAGCGTCTAAGCCCCAACATGAACTTACCGGTTGAAACCGACTGAAGAAGTAATTTAATCATTGATGAGATTTTGCTCTTATCGGTAACAGTAAGCGCAAAGGTTGAAAGTGACTGAAGAAGTAATTTAATCATTCATACTTGCAGTCCTCTTAAGAGGACTTGAGCTTTGAGGCAGGGGTTTCAACCCTTGCCGGACTATGGGTTTTACGTTCAGTTATCAAGAACTCTTATTAACAACTATTCTTCGAGTCATTCCCATCCCCATCGGAGTTTTCCTCCCCACCCCGCAGTAAAGAGCAAAATCCGCCAAAGCATTAACTTGCTTAATCACCAAAGGCTCGACATCTCCCAAAATCCGATAACTAACCTCTCCAACCATGCCCACAAAATCGCTTTGATAGTTAGTCAATTTTTCACTGCGGATATTGACAAATGTCGAGAAAAGTGCATCGAAGGAAAGATCGGGAATTGCGATCGGGCTGTACTTGTTCCAGCGACTGAGGAGACTGTTAAAAACGCAGTCTCTAGTAGGAATCACTGAATCGAATTTGCCCTGTCGAAAGGTAGTAGGAGTCGCAAAACTGAAGGCAATTAAACGATTAGTTTCGGAAGCGCGATCGTACAATTGAGAGTAATCGCAAGCATTAGCCCAAGGCTGATCTACTTGGGGCGTTCCGAGAATCTTAGTAATCATCAAATCGGCGGGTCCGAGATGCCACGGCTTCGACGGATTGAGGTTCAGCCAAAGCTGAGTTAACTTGCCAAATAAAGTGTCATCAAGCAGAGTAATCCGCCACCAACAAAGGGTGTGTTCTGGAATCGGTTCTGTGTGTTCCCATTGCAGGAAATGGTGTTTTTTGAAAGGGCATTTTTTAGTTTGCAAAGGGCTGAGGGTGAAGGATTTTTGGGCGGTGGCTTCGTGGAGGTAATCGCCGAGTTTTTTGTCAACCGAGCTCACGAGGGTGAGGAAGAGGGCGTGCAGGTGTCTTCCGGTTAGGTATCCGGGGGGAATTGGGTTCAGGGGCAGGATGTTGAGGACTAGGCTGTGCGGCATATTGGTTAATGGTTGGTTGTGTAGATTTTCTAAATGATGAAAGGCTCGTCATCTGGAAGACGTAGCTGCTTGCTTTTCATTGCCATAGTTAAGATTCCTGCTAATCCGGGTAAAAATCTGTAATGCTCTTTTTCAGCATCGTCACAAGCAATGACGATCGGATAGGACACAATTCCTTGCTTTCGGAGTTGGAAAATAGCAGCAGCATTTTTGACTCCGCAAACTATTACTCCCGGTAGCAAATGTTTTTCCAACACTTTCAGCAAAGGAGTTGGTACGATCGCACTTCCCAGCCGCCGTTCGATCCGGCAATTCGGAAAAGCAGTTAACTTGTTGAGTTCTTTATTGACAAAATCTTGCGAACTGTCCCGATACCGCAATCGAAAATTTAATTGATAGGTGTCTTTAGCGCGTGCTGTTACTACCACAAATTCGCCATCTTCAGCAAATTCGTAATAACGCAAAAGATGGAGAGGGTCTAAAATTGTTTCTTCGGAGTCATCCAGCAATAAGCCTTGGGGGTCGCGGATCGGGAGACTTTCAAACAAGCTGGAACGGAATTGAAACAGCGGTGCATAGCTAGCGCTCCAAATCTCAGCAAAGTCTTTTAATTCTTTCCCAGCATCAGCATCCTCTTGAAACAACTCTTCAAATTGTTCTATGCTAGCTCTTTTTGCTTTTAGTTCCTCAACTTCAAACGGATAGTGAACTTCTAAGAACTTTTTGACAAAAGCTTGACCGCCTTTGATGTATTTCCACTGGCTTTTGAGAGTGAGTTTTTTCGCAGAGACTTTGACGATATCTTCCGCCCCGCGCAAGGTTCGCATTCGGCGGCGGTAATAGTCCCAGTCACGATTTCCTCCAAGTGTTTCTTTCAGGGTATTGAAAAGTTGCAGTATTAATTCGATACCGGGTAAATTCTCAAATTTTTCTTCGAGTTCTAACAGAGGACGAGCAATTTCTAGGAAGGCTTCGGAACGCCAATAAACGTCTAAAAAAGGTTTGTCAAGACAGGGAATACTGTCAAGCATTTGTTGGAGTGCGGCGCGTCCTCTCGAACAGTCGAGAGAGGATAAACCTTGTTCCCAAGCAGTATCGGGTAAATAAGCGATCGCCTCTGAATCAATATTAGTTTCAGTCTTGCCCAATACCCGTCCAACTCGTCCCAATCGCTGCCAAAAAGAGAAGCGATCGCGACTGGAAAAAATCAACCAATCTAGATTTTGCCGCCTCGGTGCAGGATTTCTTTCAAAGTTAAATCCGACATCTACAGTGCTGGTTGCTAGAATAATCGGGCATTGCATCGCCCGTTTCCTGTCTGCTTTAGGTGCAGGGCCAGTAATTCGACCGATGACATTATCAAGTCCTCTTTGTTTCAACAAGTGGTATAGATCGTTGATGTTAACAAGAGCATCCAAAATTACAGCACCATTTTGATCTGGATTCTCCTGAAAACGTTTAGTCACTTCCTCTGCTAATTCTAGCAACCACTCGTCTCTTTCAGGTTGCGATCGCAATTCAAGATTAACTGCTGTTTGCGACGGTAAAATATGAGAATTGCTTGTTTCTTCATTAATCCAGGCTATTCTGACACCCTTGAACTCTAAATTTTTCAATGCTAACTCACAAGCTGGTTCCGGTGTTGCTGTCAGCAAAACCACTCGCCGCCCGCGCCCGCATTCAAAAAAGCCGAAAACGTAAGAATAAGCCAGATAAAACAACAAACTAACTAGCTGTTTGGCGTCATATAGATGAAATTCATCAAAAATGACAGTACCAAACTTTTGATAAAAAGCACTGGCGATGTTTGTGCGATCGTTCTTGTTGTAAGCAAAGAAAGTCGCGTAGTAGAAAATATCAGGATTTGTCACCAAAATAATTGGTCGATTAGCGCCGACATCCGAGAAAACTGTAGCCGGATTCCGCAGTACATTGTACAGCTTCTCACCAGGGCGGTTGCTAACATCATTAGGCCATTCCCTCACTTCTTTAGCAGAAGCAGATTTCACAACGTGACGCAAACCTGCGGCGCGGACAAACTTTTCTAAAGCTTCGCGCTGTTGTTCTACTAACGCATTAGTTGGCGCGATATAGACGGCACTTTGAGTTGGATTGTGCAGTAATACTGTACAACTAGCTTCCGTTTTTCCAGTGCCAGTTGGCGACGAGTTGAGAACAATATCGGCATTCCGAGACTGTTCAAATACATCAACTTGATGCTGGAGTGGCTGGAGTGCATTCTGCATAAAAGCCAACTCAGGCGGCAGTGATGCACAAGCTGAAATACTTCGAGGTTCTAGCTTAATAACTAACTTTTCATCAGCCATTTTATCTGCCTCCGCAACAGAAATATAAATTGGCGGGAACAATTATTTCACCAATCTGCCAAGCCGCACCTCGGAAGGAAAGGTTTTTCAGCAAAGGTGCTGGTGGCATCGAAATTAAATCGAATGACAAAAGCTCTAAATTAGGCGGGAGATCGGCTACACTTAAATAAGCCTGACTTTGATAATAGCCGCTCGGCAAAACAGCTATTTCAAGTTCAGATAAAACATTCACTTTGACTTTACTCATGAATTTACCCACGCGAATATAATCGGGTAATTCGCAATTCCCAAACACCACAGTTTGAAATTTATTGCCACGTTCAATCATCCGCAACCGTCCGGTTTGAGGAAAATTACTTGCTCTAAATGAACTCGGTTTTTTCCCTTGTCTTTGAATTGGTAAATCTTCACGGGCTGTCGCGACGCGGTTATTAGTCATCGCGTACCAATAAGCATCAGAAAGTGCGTTGAACCGCTCAAATCTGAATGTTACTCTGCCGTTGATTGGCGAAGCTGGCAATACATAACAAGCTTGTGCTATTGATTCTAAATCTTCTTTGTAGGTTGGTCGTCCTGTTGCCTCACCTTGAAGGCGATAGGGGGAACGTACCCAGCCAAAAGCATAGGCAAGGGCATAGTTCCCGATCGCACCTTCAGTGTAATAGGTATCAGACAACTCCCTAGAGGCAAAAAAGACTGGTTCTGCACACCACAGCTCGACTATTTTTGCCTTTTCAAACGGAAGTGTTGACATAGATTAACTCTCTGTTTCTACAGGTGTCTTTTTACTTTTGCCTTTGCCCTTTTTCTCAGCAGGAGGCAGACGGAAAGGCTGGTAAGATTTATCCAATCGCTTCAGAAAATCATCACGTTCACTCTCAGACCAATGACGGTCTACGTCTGCCATTAAACTTGTTAATTCATCTTCCGAAAGCTGCATCGAAACTCCGCGCTTTTGAGTCCAATTTGAAATGACTTGCTTGATTGCTGCACTCAATACATCAGTATCGAAAGGATGTTCTAAAGGCTTTGGCAAAGCATCATAGGTAGCTTGTACCAATTCTAGAGAACTAGGAAGTTCGGCAATGCTGCCAAATACACCTAATATCTGGTTTTCCATCCGTCCGACGCGGCTGGAAACAGCTCCGTAGCGACTTGTTAGCAGAATATTGCCGATCGCATAACGCAACTCGTCAGCCGTAACATCTTTGAGGGTGACGACATCAATAAAATGGACTCCAGGTTTGATATATTCACTGGTATTCAAAGCGGTTGATGCTTTGCGATTTTCATCGCGCATTGTGCCGTTTTCAAAGATAGCATTGATCGTGCGATCGCCCACAGCTTGACCCGCAGTCAAAATACTAAAAGCATCTTCAGTCCAAACCCGGCTTTTTTGAGCGCCGCCGCCTCCAGCAGCAAAACCGTACAGAAAACAATCGACGCACATTTCGCAAGGTGCATTGGTGTTTAGCGAACAAAGAGCACCTTCTTTTGGACTTGTATAAAGAAGTTCGTGAGCTCTTAAGAATTCGCGCCCCCTGCGCCTTTCTGGTGCTACCTGTTTGCGCTTAGTCATCACCAAACGTTGCACGATTGTCTTTTTATCTTCTAAACCAGCAGGCACAAATTCGCTGCACATTGGTTCGCCTGAACCTTCTGTGCGAAAAATAGTTTCAGAATGGGTTGTCCTGAGAACAATTAAACTGACAATTCGCCCTTTGGGAAAATTTTCGTAACTGGGAGCAAGAACAGGATTTAGTTTGTTAATTGACATGGGAACCTCCTAATTAAACAGATGTGGTGGTGTCAACAGAGTCATCCGAGTTATCTTCAGACTTTCTTTTGGGAAGCTGCTGATATGCTTCTTGCCAGAAAAACAAATATGCAGCTTCAAGCTTGTCTTTATCGGAGAGAAGTTTCTCTGGACGCGCTTGATAAACTTCCTCATAAAGCTTTCGCAAAATGTCGTAATATTGCTTGATTTGTTCGCGCTTAGTTGCACCTACAACGTGATCGCGAATTCGATCGAGGCGAGTGTGGTACTGCTGCACTAGAGATGCAAACATAAACTCTCAATCCATGTAAGGCTTTTGAGAGCGCACTGCTGCTGTAAAATCAGTGAATGGTTCTGCTAAAGACGTGCGTTTGAAAGAACTTCCCTTGAGGTTAGCAGCCGCCGCTATTTGAGCAGCTTCTTTGAGATATTGGGTTAAAAGTGCATTTTCATTGGGCATAAGACTCTCCAGTAAACTATTCAAAGGTTCGCGAGTGCGACTCCAAATTACACTCAGATTAGGTTCATCTTGTTCTCGCAAAGTCCAGCGCAGCAGCACATAATAAAGGTCAAAAGGTTGTGCGGCTGCACGGGCTAAATCGTACAAACAATCATCGGCTTTCTGAATGCTGGCAACTGCGATCGCTAGTTGACCGATACAGCGCAGGCGCTTGAGGATTTCTTCGGCTTCTTGACGGCTGTATTGTCCGCTTCCTAGCAAAGTTTGGAGTGCAGCCGGAATTCCCTCTACTCGCCCGTAAATATCTGATGATATTTCTACTTCTAAATTGCTACTGAGAGTAAAGGGAAAGCCAAACTCTAAGGATAAGGATAATTCTAAAGCTAGTCGCAGTGACTTGAGCAAGGCAACAGAAGCATTAGCATCTCCCCAAACTAAGGCTTCGGTAACAGTTGCGTGGATAAATTCTGGACGTTTGGGAAAAGCAATTCCTACAACTTTGTTAGGCTTGAATTCCAGAATATTGTCTTTGTACAGCTTAAACTCGTCAACTGTTACTGTACCGCCTTCAGCATTTGTAGCAGCAAGTTGTTTCAAATGTTCTCGCCAAATTCTGAGTAATTCTGGAGAAGAACCTTTCGGTAATGCTAGGTGCAAATAGATCGGGTCTTTTTTATTGGCAGCCGGAAAATTTGCGCCTATTGCCATTAGCTGATAAGCCAAGGCTGCCATTGAGTCTGCTTGCCTTTTTGGTTCTGCGCCGCTTCCACCGGGTAAGCGATTTGAGAAAACTTGAACTTTTGTACCGGGCGGCATATGGCCAGAAACTAAGTCGTCTGTTTCGCTGAAAGTAGACCCAAGAGAACAGCGTTTTCGAGGATTTGCTTCTATATAAGCATTCAGTTCGTCTATTCCGTTCCATTGAAGTGCGATCCTCTCCGAGGGCTGCGCTAACGGTAAACTTAAAGTTTTGGCAACTGCTGCGATTATTTCTTCTGAAGCCTCAGATGTCTCTGGTTTGTGGGTGCTTTCTTTTCGCAATTGGAAAGATTCGCGCAGTGCTTCGAGAATGCCCTCTAATCCTTTATGAGCGGCTGTTGCTGCAAATAAAGGTCGCCCGTATTGTCCGTTAAAAGGTTCAAGTGCTGCTCTTTGCTGTTGTGAAATGCCAACACGATCGGCAATTTTGTCCCAAACTTCTTTCGGATTAATTCCTGCTTCTCGATAGCTGAGATAAGCCGCTTTCAATCCTTCGGCGATCGCAAATTCTTCTGCACTGCCAACAGCCAGCAAACCAATGGCTGCTGCATTTTGCACGGCATCTGCACCCGCAGTATCGCCCCATTTGGCAATATCTTTATTGATTTTATCCGCCTTGAATCCAGCTTTTTTCTTCTCCAATAAAGCCTGCACGTTTAGCAGCACTTCCTCAACATTTTGCTGGATGGCTGATTGAGCAACTTTAATCCCATCTTTGGTCGCCCGTACCAACCGTTCGATATTATTACCAAAAACTCCGTCAATTTTTCCTTGCCAACAAGCGGCTATTTTTGTTGTTAAATCAACAGTTGGCAAAGTTTCTCCCTCAAACAGTTCTCCATCGGGAAAAATTGCTAATGGAGTCAACCCGTATTGTTGCAAAACTTCTTCGCAAGCCCCCAGCAACAAAGCTGTGATGTAACCTCTGTCTTCAGATACCCGCACTCGAAAAAGTTTGCTGGGACGATTAAAGGCAACGGTTAATTCTTTTTGAACTTTCCGAAAACGTTCGGATTCAGCAATTCCTAAATCGAATAAATCCGCCCCTGTTAACATTGCGGCCCAGCGATCGATCGCCGGATCTTCGGGTAAAAATATCGCCGCATCACTGCGGTTGTGACCTGAGTGGCGTTCTATCAACTTTCGGGCTAATTCAAAGTCATCTTCTGTGACCACAAAGCTGAGTACGCAAGCTTTTTCTAACTGTTCTTGTAAAAATTCCCGATTTCTAGCCAGAGTTTGCACATTGCGTTTTTGTCCCGATAAATCGAGTTTATTCAGGTCGTGAACGGCGGTTGCTGCTAGCAGTACAGGTCGCTTGTCTTCGGGGACTCCCCCGATGTGGCTGACTGTCAACATGAACTGACAGGCGGAGTCAAGATGTTCTGCAAGGGTTGTCCCTTCCCTGACGCCGTACTGGTGATGGGCTGCGTGACGTTTGTAAAGCTGGGGTCGAATTTCGCTGAAATACCGTTCTTCTAAGGTTTTGGGAGGACGGTTCAAAAGTCGGCGCTGGTTTGACACGATCGATTCCTCATGTAAAATTTCCTGCTTGGGACAAGCTTTTGAGTTGCCAACAACTTCTGTAAGTGCAATGATTGTACTTTCTGGGTGTGTAGGCAATTACTATTTACAATAAAATCAATATAGCACGTATTTTTATAAGTGCAAGTATATTTTGAAAAATGCCGCGAAAAAAAGAAGCACTCACCCTTTCAGTCCCGCCGGAAACCAAGGAACAGCTAGAGGCGATCGCCCTTCGCCTCGGTATCAAATGGGGCAAAAGTCCCAGCGTATCGGGGTTATTGGTCGCGATCGCTCAGCACAAGTTAGAAGTTGGTGAACCCTTCACCCTCAACTCCACCGAAGTCGCAGCCTTACAACAAGGCATCAGACTGCTGATCGACTCAGGCTATGTTGAGCAAGCGCGATCAGTTTCGCAACTGCTTGTAAGTCGGGGAAACCTCGCAGCCCCCCTGCGCCAATCGCTCCTCCAACAAGTCATCCAGCCCACCGCAGCGTGGCGCATTCAAGCCGAAGAATACATCAACGACGCACAACCCTTTCTGGTTCTGTACCGCAATCCCAAAGGAGAGAATTTGGCATATACAGCCCGCTATGCCGAGATTTCCTTTGAAGAAAAGCGCTTTTACCTAGAAATTTGGTGCGAAGAGACTGATGACATCAAAAATCCCGATTATCCCGAACTCATCCACAATCGCTGTTTGCGGTTCGATCGCATTCAGTCGATCGTCAAAACAGACGGAAAGTGGCGCGATGAAGGCTTGGATTATTTAAAAGTGTACTTACACTTTTATCGTGGCATGGTGAAAGCCTACGAAGCGAGGGCAAGAGATATCAGCAATGAAGTCGTGGGAGATATCCGCCAAGTCGTGCGGAATGTCTCTAATCCTTTTTGGCTGATACGGGAAGTATCGCGGTATTGGGAAGACTGCGTTATTGTCTCTCCAGACAGCGTGCGCGATCGATTCCAACAAAAACTGATCGCCCTCTGCCGCCAGTACAACCTCGAAATCCGCGATTAGATCAAAAAAAAGCAGCCTGTAAAGGCTGCTTTGACAAATAAACCGTTGTTGAGTTAGAGGAGAAAACTTTATATCGAATTCAAATTACCGCTGTTTCCACTCCTGCCTGAGTTTCCACTATTTTTATCTACCGCTGACTCACCTTGCCTTCAGAACAAAACTTCAAATCCCGATTAGAATGCTGCTGAAAGTTCGTTGACTACTTTCACTCGGCCTCTGAGCACCGCCCGCAGCAAGCGGTTGACACAGCCTCTGTCTTCGTCATTCAGAGAGTCGTCGAAGGTGGCGGCCATCAAACCGTAGCGATCCGCCAGAGTCAAAACGCCTGTATCGGTTACAGAAGCGAGGATTTCAGAGATAGCGCCGGGGAGGAGTTGTACGGGGTGCATGGCAGTGCGGTTGAATTCGATATATTTATCATCTTCTGGTTTCCTCTAAATATCGGTGATATTAATGAGGCCGCGAAGGTGATTCTCTAGGGTGAAAGCCAGTGATCCGAGTAGAGTAAAGTTGTGACTTGGGTCACAATGCGATCGCCCGACAGCTTAAAACCCACCTCTGGCAGATGCGCCCATAGCAGCGGAATTTATACATTGGGTATGATTTCTAAATGAGTTCCACCCTTACCCCCGTAATGAAAATGCTTGATTTTCTCAATCCTCTTTTGGGCCGCAAGCCCGATCGCATCAAAGCCAATGTGGAAATCTATACTTGGCAAACCTGTCCCTACTGCATCCGCGCCAAAACTTTGCTGTGGTGGAAAGGCGTAAATTTCACGGAATACAAAATTGATGGCGACGAAGCAGCTAGAAAAGCCATGGCCGATCGCGCTAACGGACGCCGCAGCGTACCCCAAATTTTCATTAATAAGCAACACGTAGGCGGCTGCGATGACATTCACAAACTTGATGCAGAAGGACAGTTAGATCCGCTGCTAGCTCAACCAGCAGTTTAAACTGAGATATTGCAGCATTCCCAAGAACAGGCTTTCCGGCCTGTTCCACAAAGAGTGAATTTTCTGCCTGTGGGGTGGGCATCTTGCCCGCCCGCGAAAGGCTTATTGACAAAAGTCTTGACTACAAATCTTTGGCAAATTTACCTAAATTATCTTGCCGCCATTTAGCATCCGATCGCCTGTCTGTTTGCAATTCTAAGACGCGAATCCCGCTATTTGGCAGCAAATTTAATTTTTCTTTGAACTGTTGCCAATCCTCAATTACCTCGTGTTCCACGCCATAAGTTGCACACAACTGAGCAAAATTTATCTGCTGCGGCGTGGCAAAAAACTCTTCAAAGGGCGGGTCAAATTTGGCAACTGGCAACATTTCAAAAATCCCGCCACCGTTGTTATTAATTAATATGATTGTCAGATGACCGACAAATTTATTCTTAATTAAAAAACCGTTTGTATCGTGCAAAAGTGCTAAATCGCCTGTTAGCATGATGCTGCTTTGATTGCGGTGAGCCATTCCCAAAGCTGTTGATAATGTGCCGTCTATACCGTTAGCGCCGCGATTGAAAAAGGCTTTGATTTCTAAGTTGTTCGGCTTCCAGAAAAACTCTACATCTCGGACGGGCATACTGTTGGCAATAAATATCGGTGTTCCAGGTGGCAAAATTTGGGAAAGCAGCCAGGAAACTTTCGGTTCAATTATGTTGTTAATTGCTGAGATTTTTTGGTCTATTGTTTGTCTGACTTGGGTTTCGGTGTTGCGCCAAAGTTCGAGATATTCGTTTGATGGAGAGGTTTGACCCCCCCCTAACCCCCCCTTGCTAAGGGGGGGGACAAGAGTTGACTCGCCCTTGCTAAGGGGGGGGATTTGAGTTGATTCATCCTTGTTTAGGGGGGTGATTTGAGGGGAAATAGCAGTGGTAGCAGGGGATCGATCCCCCCCTAACCCCCCCTTAATAAGGGGGGGGACAAGAGTTAATATAGTTGCGAGATTAGTTGCGAGATTTTCTGGGGAGGTTCGCAGGTGAATTGTTTGGCCGTGTAGCGGATCGAAGTTGTGGTGGCTGGGGTCGATTATGTAGCGTTTTGGTTGGGTTTTGTCTAGCCAGTTTCGGAGTTCTTTGCTTGTGGGTAAGTCTCCGATTTGAATGGCGATTTCTGGGGTTAATTTATCTGCTAGTTCGCGGTTTCGCAGGATTAAATCGTAGGTGGAAATTAGATGGGGGTTTAGTTGGGCGTAGTTTCTGACTGGGGATAGTCCTTCTGCTAAAACTGGCCAGTTTAAAGATTTGGAAATTTGGGCGATCGCACTACAGTATTTTTCGGCACATTGAGGCTGTGCAACGCCTGCAATAATAATCCCTTTGCTGCACTTTTGCCATTGTTGCATTGTACTTTTTTCTCCCCCCCTTAACAAGGGCGGGGTAGAGCTTTCTCCGGCGAAAATTGGTTCTAATCCTCCAAAGAAATGTTCGGGATTAAATTCTGTTTCTAAAGCTTCTACAGCTATGTCTGGAACGGGTACAAGCGGGTCGCGAAAGGGGATGTTGAGGTGGACGGGGCCGGGTGTTGGAAATTGCGATCGCTCCCAAGCATACACGATCGTCTGCCGCAGATAGTCTAGCATTCCTCTGGACGCAGAAGGTATCGCTAATTCGGCTTGCCAGTTCGGATAATTGCCGTATATTTTCACTTGGTCGATCGCTTGTCCGGCGTGACAGTCCCGCAGTTCGGGAGGTCGATCGGCGGTGAATATTAGCAGTGGAATTCGACTTTCTCTCGCTTCTATTATTGCCGGATAAAAGTTGGCTGCAGCGGTTCCCGATGTGCAAATTAGTGCGGTTGGCAAACCGGATTTTTTGGCAATTCCTAATGCAAAAAAGCTGGCTGAACGTTCGTCGAGTATGGGAAGAGTTTCTATTTTGTTGTTTTGAGCAAAGGCTATTGTTAGCGGTGCCGATCGCGAACCGGGACAAATCACGGCGGTAGTTAATCCCAACCGCTGCAAAGTTTCTGCTAATACGGAAGCCCAGACGGTATTTGTGTTGCGAAAATCTATTGGCATTGCTAAACCTGAGTAGCTCAACTCTGTATTGTGCTAGGATATTATACCCAAATAATTGTCAGGATACATTTTTATGATTCTTGAGGCGGTTGTGATTAATGTCAAATCTGGCTGTGAGGGTGATTTTGAGATAGCTTTTAGAGAAGCTTCCAGTCTGATAGCGTCTATAGATGGATATTTATCTCACGAACTTCATCGCTGCACAGAAGTTCAAGGAAAATATCTATTATTGGTGAGATGGGAAAATTTAGAAGCTCATACAATTAGATTTAGGAATTCCGCTGAATATCAAGAGTGGAAAAGAATGCTTCACCATTTTTACGATCCTTTTCCCATAGTAGAACATTTTGAGGAGGTAAAAATTAAACATTAACACAGACTCAATTAATTAGCCAGACAACTCTACATTCTGCACATTAGCTGAATTAAACTAAAGCATTTAAAAGTGGTTGTAATTTGAGCTGAATTTCTGCTAGTTCTTTCTCTGGTTCCGAACCGGCAACAATACCAGCACCAGCATAAAGTATAGCCCGATCGCCATCGATTAATGCCGATCGAATGCCGACGGCAAATTCGCCGTTTCCCCTGCGATCGATCCAGCCCAGGGGTGCTGCGTACAAAGAGCGATCGCAGCTTTCGCAACGGCGAATTTGTTCGAGGGCAATATCTCTCGGCACGCCTGCTACCGCTGGGGTTGGATGCAGTTGAGCTAAAATCTTTAATAAATGAATATCAGGGGGAATTTGAGCTGTGATGGGTGTCCACAAATGCTGAATGTTTGATAGTTGCAGCAGTCTGGGCACTGGGGAAAAATTGGGAGTTATGCCGAGTTTAGACAGGCGATCGACAATAAAGTCAATCACAACTTGATGTTCTCGAATATCTTTCTCGCTTTCTACCAATCCCTGGGCTAATTTCGCATCTCCCGCCTCAGTTTTTCCCCTCGGTGCCGAACCTGCTAAAGCATCTGTTAATAACTGATTGTTGTGAATGCTAATTAAGCGTTCTGGACTGGCACCGATAAAATTTTGTCCTTTGCCGTTACTGGTTGAAAATACATAGCAATCTGGATAGCTGAGGCGCAAGTTGTTTAATGAATCTATTAAACTGAAAGGGGTTTGAGCAATCACATTTATGGCTTGAGATAAAACAATTTTACTAAAATAATTAGATGCAATCAATTCTAAAGCAGACTTGACTGATGCTTTGAATTGATTGGCATCATTGACGGGGATTTGTTTCAAAGATATTGAACTGTCGATCGCAGTAGTTAATTTAGGGTATTTACGAGCTGCAATTTTATCGAAGGTTTGCCAAATATTTTCTGCTATGTTTTTAACGTTTAGCTCTTTTTCTATTATAGTGTTTGCGACGAGAATGCAGCTATCTTTTTGTCTACTAATTTGCCATTTGGGTAAAAATAAGGTGGCGGGCGGAAAGTAAGAATTAGCGGCAATGTTCTCATCAAAAAAAGCAAAGCTACAAAAAAAGTGAGGCCCGCTGAAGGGCAAGCGTTCCGCACCAATGGTAATTGTACTCGCAAGTGTTGAGCGAATAAAGTTTTGAGCTTTAGCAAAGCGATCGGTTCCTGCTACTGTGAGATGGATTGCCGAATCAAGGGCGGCAATTGCAAAACTTTTGCCGACAATTGGGTTTCTTTTTTCAAAGTAAAAGTGCCGCTGACAAGGTTCGGAAATCTCTTGCAGTACAGCTAGCGGATCGAGGGGATAAATTTCCTGAGAAATACTAACTATTTTTGTGCGATCTTTTTCGGTTAAAGACTGCTGGCAATTTAACAGAAACTGATGCAGTTGATTGCGGTCTTGCAAGAGATTAGCGCGGTGCGGTATTACTGTCATGAAAGCGAGAATAGCAGATTTGTCAGATAGAGTGTGGGTTTGTCCGGCTAAAACCCCTATTTCGATCTAAGCACGGGAGGGCGATCGCAAAACACGACCTTTTGAGTTTCCCTCCCTGTTTGGGCTCTGTTGGGGAAAAAAACCGACCGTCGGGCGATCGATCGAAACATTTAGACACAAAACTTTAAGATCGATCGGCTAAATTTCGCAAAAGTCGATCGCCCCCGCAGAGGTTTACAGATGGGCTACTTGCGCTGTTTGAGTACCGCCACAGCCTCTGTGTGGATGTCTGCCGCGCACTCAACCCGATAGAGAGTAGACTTTGTTCACCAATAAAATTGTAAAATTACTAAACTGCTATCAATTGAATCAAGTTTGTGTGATGACAACAAAGTTAATTGAACGTCCAAATAGTAAATTGTGGCTGGCGGCAATCAAGCCGCCCATGTACAGCGTTGCGGTGATTCCTATTTCAGTAGGAACGGCAATTGCTTTTGCCGAAACTAAAACGATCAATTCGTCAATTTTTGCGACATTTTTAATTTCAGCCATTTTGATTATAGCATGGCTGAATCTCAGCAATGATGTATTTGACTCGGAAACAGGAATTGATAAAAACAAAGCACATTCCCTAGTTAATTTAACCGGAAATAAAGCTTTAATTTTCGGGCTGGCAAATCTATTTTTAGCAATTGGAGTGTCGGGAATCTGCGCTATTTCCTGGTGGCAACAAGACCCAACAGTAATTTTGCTGGTAGTTTTGTGCTGTGCTCTCGGCTACACTTATCAAGGGCCTCCGTTTCGTCTTGGCTATCAGGGTTTGGGAGAAATCATCTGCTTTTTCACTTTTGGGCCGTTAGCCCTCGCCGCTGCTTATTACAGTCAGACTCAAACTGGGTCTGCAACTAATTGGGCGGCTTCGGTAATCGTGGGAATTACTACGAGTATCATCTTATTTTGTTCCCACTTTCATCAAATTGCGGATGATTTTGCGGCCGGCAAAAAATCGCCAATTGTGCGACTCGGTACGAAAAAAGGTGCCCAGTTGTTGCAGTGGTTGTGCGGCAGCGTTTATGCTTTGACTGTGCTATTTGTGGCTTTGGGAATGTTCCCAATTTGGACGCTGTTGATTTTTGGGAGTTTGCCATTTGCGATCGACCTTTGCCGCCATGTCACAGACTATCACGACCAACCGGCAAAGGTCAGCAACTCTAAGTTTATCGCAGTTACGCTGCATTTTTCGAGCGGATTGCTGCTGGCGTTGGGGTTTGCTTTGTAGATCGGGCGATCGAGAATTCCGGTAAATTGGAGGTATGGTTTGCTAAGTTGAGGGAGTTCGTGGAGTTGGGTGACTTCTCAAAATCTTGTTTAATTCAGCAATCCGTACCTCACATTGAATCGTATATTTGTATATGGAAAAAATTAATAATTATAACTTTCACTATTCCTTAACGGGCAACAATAATCAGCAGACAATTCTATTTTTGCATGGATTCACGGGCAGCAGTCAAGACTTTGGCAACGTCATTCCCTTACTTTCTAACAGTTATTGCTGTCTAGCAGTTGACCTTCCCGGCCACGGAAAAACCAGAGTCAGCGGCGAAGAAAATTGCTACAATATGCTAAATACAGCCAAAGCATTGATCGAATTATTAGATGATTTACAAATAGACAAATGTTTGTTATTGGGCTATTCAATGGGCGGGCGATTGGCACTTTATATGACATTACATTTTCCAGAAAGATTCGAGAAAGTAGTGTTAGAGTCAGCTTCTCCAGGATTGAAGACCGAAAAAGAGCGATCGCACCGCCGGGAAGCAGATTTACAGCTAGCACAAAAGCTGGAAAATAGCAACATTAAAGATTTTTTATTAAACTGGTACGAGATCCCTTTATTCCAATCTTTAAAAAACTCTCCCCACTTCGACAAACTCATAGAAACCCGCTTAGCAAACAATCCCTTAGAATTAGCCAAATCCCTCCGCAACATGGGAATCGGCAACCAGCCCTCTCTCTGGGAAAAACTCCCACAAAATCAAATCCCCATCCTCTTGCTAGCGGGAGAATATGATGATAAATTTACAACTATAAATACCGAAATTGCCAGCTTGTGTCCGGCCGCTGCTCTGGAAATTGTACCCAAAGCTGGCCACAATATCCATATTGAAAATATTGATACGTTTGTCGCACTTGTGAGACAATTTTATGATTAACTAAAAAACTAATGCTTTATCAATTCGAGTTTCGCACTTATCAGCGAAAATTTAAGCGCCCCTTGCAAACAAGTCACGGCATTTGGGATATTCGTGAAGGAATTATCCTGCGACTTGTGGACGAAAATAATCAAATTGGTTGGGGAGAAATTGCTCCTTTGAGTTGGTTTGGTTCGGAAACTTGTGAGCAAGCTTTAGATTTTTGTCACCAGTTGCCAGGTAATATTTCATCAGAGATGATTTTTGCTATTTCCGCTGAATTGCCGGCTTGTCAATTTGGCTTTGAGTCAGCACTATCAAACTCTAGATCCCCCCTAACCCCCCTTAATAAGGGGGGGACAAGAAATATTCTCAAAGTCCCCCTTATTAAGGGGGATTTAGGGGGATCTAGACTTCGCATAAAATCGACATTGATTGCGGGTTCAGTCTTAAGCAGTCACCAATCGAGAGAGGTTGGGAATGAGGAAGAAAAAAATCGGTTCAGCGGTTTATTGCCAGCAGGTGAAACAGCTTTGCAGGCTTTACCAATGCTTTGGTTAGAGGGATATCGGACATTTAAATGGAAAATTGGCGTTGCTGCAATTGAGGAAGAATTAAAGATTTTTCAGCAACTAATCGAAGCAATGCACAATTTGTGCGATCGAGAATCGGCATTTTTGCGGTTAGATGCCAACGGGGGACTCAGTTACTCGCAGGCTAAAACATGGCTGGAAGCTTGCGACAAGGTAAACGCAACTCCCGACTTTTCCGCAGACATTGAATTTTTGGAACAGCCGCTGCCCGTAACACAGTTTCAGGAAATGGTAGAATTGAATGCTATTTATGCAACTCCGATCGCCCTTGATGAATCTGCCGCCAACCTCGATCGCATCCAAGAGTGCTACAGCCAAGGCTGGCGGGGCATTTTCGTCATTAAACCTGCGATTGCTGGTTCCCCATCCCAACTGCGAAAATTTTGTCAAACTCACAATATAGACGCTGTTTTCTCATCAGTATTTGAAACCGAAATCGGCAGACAAGCAGCATTAAATTTAGCAACAGAATTATCTGTAAATAAGAGAGCAGTCGGCTTCGGCACCGATTGCTGGTTCGATGACAACCATTCGATTTTAGATTTTAGATTTTAGATTACTCCCACGACTAAATCAAGCGGGTTAGGTAATTGTTTTGAATCGAGAAACTTGGTGAAAGCATCTATGGCAACAAATCTCACAGTAAATATCCTGGATATGGCGGCTGGCTTGCCCGATAATTGGCTTATCGGTTGTGACAGTCGCGAATTTGCCCGAATTGTCGATCGGCTATTTCAAGAAATAACCCAAAATCCCGCACAAAAAATACCCCCAAAAATTTGCCTCGCCGAACCAGAACCCGTGCAATTTCTTGCCAGTTTCATCGCCGCCCGCGCCGCCAAATGCCCGATTTTTCTCTGCAATCCCAACTGGGTAAAACCAGAATGGCAACAAGTCTTTGATTTAGTCCAACCCGACATATTTTTTGGGCAAAATGCACTGGAAAATCTCAAGAAAATGCAATTAATCTCACATCTTGCACCATTCTCAATAAGTCTTATAGGGGCGGGCAAGATGCCCAACCCCTACTCCCCACAATCAAATTCACTCCTTGTGGAACAGGCATCTTGCCTGTTCTTGAGAATGGTGCAAGATTTCAGATTAAGCGCATCTCCAACTGACCAAAATAAAAACCCTCACCAATTACCCATTACCAATTACCCATTACCATCAATCATGATTCCCACCGGCGGTTCTTCAGGAAAAATTCGTTTTGCCATCCACACTTGGGAAACGCTAACAGCATCAGTGCAAGGTTTTCAACAATATTTTCAAGTTGAAAAAATCAACTCGTTCTGCGTTCTGCCATTATATCATGTCAGCGGTTTAATGCAATTTATGCGTTCCTTTACTACCGGAGGAAAACTGGCAATTCAGCCATTTAAAGAATTAGAAAATGGTAAAATATGCGACATCGAACCAGAAGAATTTTTCATTTCTTTAGTTCCAACTCAACTGCAACGGCTGCTGCAAAACCCAGATACAGCTAATTGGCTGGGACGGTTTCGTGCCGTACTTTTGGGCGGTGCTCCCGCTTGGCCGGAACTTTTAGAAACAGCTAGAAACTATCAAATTAAATTAGCACCTAGTTACGGCATGACAGAAACAGCCTCGCAAATTGCTACACTAAAACCCGAAGATTTTCTCGCGGGCAATAACAGTTCCGGTCAAACTTTACCCCATGCTCAAATAACGATTCGCAGTGCAAAAGGCGATATTTTGTGCGATAATCAAATCGGAAATATTGCGGTAAATGCTAAATCTTTGGCGTTGGGTTATTATCCTGAACACTTTGGCGATCGCCAATATTTCCAATTAGACGATTTGGGATTTTTTGATAAAAATAACTACTTAAATATCGTCGGACGCAGCAGCGACAAAATTATCACAGGCGGAGAAAATGTATTTCCGGCGGAAGTTGAAGCCGTTGTGCGATCGACTAATTTAGTTGCGGATATTGCTGTAATTGGCTTGCCAGACAAAGATTGGGGTCAAGTCGTTACGGCTATCTACGTTCCCGCTAATGCCGAAGTTACTGTCAAAAATCTGCAAGGGGCAATAGAAGATAAGTTGAGCAAGTTTAAGCGACCCAAATATTGGGTAGTCGTCGCACAATTGCCGCGCAATTCTCAAGGCAAAGTTAATCGAGAACAATTGCAAGAAATTGCGATCAAATATCAATAATTATTAGGCGCCATCTATGCAGAACGCAGAATTTCTCATGCTTATTTCCGACTCCTGACAACAGTCAACAGTCAACAGTCAACAGTCAACAGTCAACTGACTAATTACGACAAACCTAATAGCCTTCTCGTCCTCTCCGCTTCTTGCCTTTGAAAATCCACAAACTTCAACATTCGGTAAAGTACCTCTATTTGGGGCAACTTAATACCTGCTTGCTTCGCCATTCGTATCGGATTACCCAAAATCGCCTCAACTTCCAGGGGCCGCGATTCATCATAATCGATTTTCATGCTCGTGCGGTAAGGCTTCATTTTCTGAGTGTATTCGAGCATTTGTGGGATAAAGTCATCGGGAATAATGCGATCGCAACTTTTGGCTCCCGCTACCACTTCCCCCATGATTTCCTCCACTAAAATTAGAGTATCGGGATTAGCCATCAGTTCGTCAGTTCTCGCATCCAACACTACAGACAGCCCGTTATAAGGAATATTCCAAACCAGCTTTTTCCACCTAGATAATAGCAAATCTTCGCTCATTTTTATGGGAATATGAGCACGTTTAAAGTCCGCAGCAATTTGGTGCAATCTATTAGTAATACCGATTGCTTTGTAGTCTTGGGCATATTCTCCCAGCGTGATAGTGCCGTAATCTAAATGGCAGATGTGACCGGGCCCAACTTTATAAGAACACAAAAAACACAGCCCGCCAACCACTCGTTCTGCACCAACAATTTTAGCTACTTCCGGTTCCGTATTCAATCCATTTTGCAATACTAAAACCGCGCCGTTATCCTTTAATAAAGGAGGCAAAATTTTGGGCAACAAGTGATTTTGAGTTGTTTTTAGCGCTACAATTACTACGTCGCACTGAGGCATTTTGTGCGCGTCGTGGTAGGCGCGGACGTGGGGGAGGGTGAAGTTGCCTTCGGGAGACTCGACAATCAAACCGTGTCTTTTGACGTGATCGTAATCACTACGAAGCAAAAAATTGACTTCTAAACCTGCTTGTTGCAGTCTAGCACCGTAGAATCCGCCTAAAGCTCCCGTGCCCACAATGGCATAATTGCGATTTGACATACTATCAACAATTCAGAAATAATTATCAACAAAACAGAAATTTAACTGTCATACCCTGCTATTATTTAAAGATAAAACTAATCTGAAATCTCAAACTCAAATTTCCTCATCCACTGCATCAAGTCTTCAGATAGCTGTTTTCTAGTTCGGCTAACTGCATCGATGCAGACGTGCTTAGTCAGAGCTTTAGCAGCGCTTCTTCCTGCAACTTCCTCAGAAAATACTTGATAGGCAATTTCAAATTCATCGCCAGTAAGTTGTTTGGGCGTCAATTGAATCGTCAGCCGATCGCCCGCAAACATTGGGCGATAAAAATCTACACTAGCATGAATTATGGGAAAGGCAACCTCGGAATTGCTAAAAAATGCTTTGAGATTGATTCCAGATGCTGCTAGAGATGCCTCGTAAGCTTCGTGGCACATCGCTAAAACGTTAGCAAAGTAAAC
The DNA here is from genome assembly GCF_036704705.1 of Microcoleus sp. K1-B1. Lineage (NCBI taxonomy): Bacteria > Bacillati > Cyanobacteriota > Cyanophyceae > Oscillatoriales > Microcoleaceae > Microcoleus > Microcoleus sp. K1-B1. The sequence continues at coordinate 72,475 of NZ_JAUBSH010000019.1, forward strand.
GACTCCAGCAGCATCGGTATCTTGAAAGCGAACAGTACGGGTGTAAGTGAAAGGCATTTGAGGTAGTAGCTGGCGATCGCAAATTCGATCGCAATTTTACTAACCATCATATCGGTAAACCCGCACTTTTGGAGAAGTTATCAGCTAAGTAAGTAGGCGCTAATTTTTTATATTGTAAAATTCGCTTTCCTCACTCCTCCCCCTGATTTCTTAACCTTTGTTCTTAATCAACATCACGTCTATAATCTTGAGTGCAACATCTTCGGAAAGCCCCAAGGCACTGTAAAGATCGTTCAAAAGTTGTTCTTCTTCTTCTGAAACCTCGCCATCGGCTAAAGCGATATCAGTTGTGACAGCAAAAACAGTTTCTTTAAGTTCGTCGGGAAGCGTTGCTAAAGCCGCATTAAACAGTACCTCAACTCCTTGCCGTTGCAGAATCATCAGCAGGCGATCGAGCATTTTTCTCATCACGTCATCGGGATAGCTGCGGAACAGTTGCATCCGAGATAGCGTCATGCTAATCGCTTTACTTTCGCTGTCATTGATGTAACCGTCGGCTGCTACGGCAATTAGCGCGATCGCCGCAAATGATTCGGCAGGCCCTAACGTTACGTCCGTTTGTTGGCGAGTCTGCGATACTTTATCAAATAAACCCATGATATTTTCCTCATTATTTAGTGGTCGATTTATGGAGTCAGGATGGGTTCTGGCTCTGGAGGTTTCTTTGGGGATTTTGATAATTATATCAAATTTTGTTAGTCAGTTGTTATGAATAAAATTATGAAAAAATTAAGAATTTTTATTTCGCCCTTGGGTGCTGTAAGGGCGGGTTGATTCATATCCTGAATTGCCTTCCCATATATCGGCTAAAACAGGCATCTTGCACCCTTGTAAGTAACAGGCAAGATGCCTGTTCCACAAAGAGTGAATTTTATTGTGGAACAGGCATATTGCCTGTTCATAAAAAACTTATTGAGAAGGATGTAACATCTCAGTTAAAACCCGCCTTCCCAGCGCAGACCATCTATTTGTCAAAAAGGGCTAAATCTGCTTTCAGGAAATCAACAAATTGCCGCGCAGTCCTGCCCGATCGCCCGTTGCGACGAGTTGCCCATTCTTTAGCACGGTGTTCCAAATCCTCAGCAGCGAGTTTAATTCCAGCAAGTTCTGCCAGATGTCGGACAATTGTTAAATAAGTGTTTTGATCGGCCGGTTCAAAAGTTAAAGTCAACCCAAATCGATCGCTAAATGAAAGTTTTTCCTGCACAGTATCCCAAGCGTGAACCTCGTCTCCATCGCGGGGGCGAGGCCTGTCGTCAAAAAACTCTCGAATTAAATGCCTGCGGTTAGATGTGGCGTAGACTACCACATTTTGAGAGCGAGCAGTGACATTTCCTTCCAAAACAACTTTCAGAGCTTTAAAAGCATCGTCATCTTCCTCAAAAGACAGGTCATCCACAAAAATAATAAACTTTTGAGGAACTCCCCGCAACTGCTCGACAATTAGCGGCAAATCTTGCAAATCCGATTTAGATACTTCAATCAAGCGCAGATTGCGAGATCCAAATTCATTTAATAGCGACTTCACCAAAGAAGACTTGCCGGAACCACGGCTGCCGTACAGCAAAACGTGCAAAGCCGGATAACCTGCCAGCAAAAACTCCGTATTTTTCACCAGAGCATCCCGCTGCCAATCGCAGCAAACCAACTCTTTTAAAGTTATGCCATCGGGATGCGAAATATTCGCTAACTCCCCTCCCAGCCACCTAAAAGCGCGATATTCGGCAAACAAACCCGTGCCAAACTGTCGGTAATAAACGGCCAAAGATTCCGCCGCGCTCGACCATTTTTCCAGTTTTCCGTGCAGCGGCAAATCGCCATTTTCTGTGACAGTTTCTGAATGCCAAATCGGAGGCACTGCGTCAAGTTGACCCGCTACCCGTACCCACTTGCTCAACTGTTCGCTGCTGCATTCGTAAATATTTTGCAGCACTTCTAAATCATGTCGGGCGGCCTCCACCAAAGCGGGGGGCAAACTTGCAAAATCTGTTTGCTGAGCTCGGCGTGAAAAGGGGTTTTCGTCTTTGAGAATTTCGGAAATCAGAGAATCTTTCCAGCTTAAATTTTTAGCAGCCTGAAGTTTGAACCAGTTCCCGTAAGCTACCTGACATTCCAAACCGCTGACTTCGCTGTGGTGAAGGGCTTGCAGCAAATCGAGAAAAGCTTGACCGACAGGGCTTTTGAGAACTGATTGATACAGCAGCAGGGATGCTGCTTGGCGCTGGAGGTAACGGATTTGGGCGATCGCACCAGAAGTTAGGGCTGACATAATGGCAATTGTATAACAGTTACATATCCTGACTGGCTTTAATAAATTTTCTAACAATTCGTGACACTAATTGCAGGCTGCGCTGTATAAATTTAGATGCAAAGAGTGAAATCGGGAGGATTAAAAATGAATTTAGGTACAGCAGCGGCGATCGGCTACGGCATTTTAACACTGGTTGGCGGCATCATGGGTTATATCAAGGCCAAAAGCCAAGCCTCGCTCATATCGGGCTTGATTAGCGGTTCCCTGCTAATTTTTGCCGGCACCGCCCAGCTTATGGGACAAAGTTGGGGTTTAACATTAGCAGCAGCCATCTCCGCTGTTTTAGTAATAGTCTTTATTGTGCGCCTTGTTAAAACTCAAAAATTCATGCCGGCCGGAATGCTAATTTTAGCTAGCTTAGCGTCTTTGGGCGCGATCGTTTACGAAATCAGCGGTCAATATCAATAGTCATTCGATTTTAGATTTTAGATTTTAGATTTTAGGTTAACTCCCCAGCCTTGAGTGGGATGTTGAACTAAAGTCTAATTTTTTTATTTCCCTGACTTCTACTAATTTTTAAAAGTAGGGACACGGCATTCCCCATTGGTGTCAACTTAAGGTAAAACCGATAGTCCGTCAGGGTTTTCAAGGGAGCATCTCATATTTGTAAAAATACTTCTTCTGGCTTCTTCCTCTTTCCTTCTGCCCCGCAGCCTCGGGCCTCCTGCCTCAAAACTCCAATTTGTAGCTTGGCTGCTTTCATTGAGATGCTCCCGTTTTCAACCCCTGCCTCAAAGCTGAAGTCCTATCAAAGAGCACTAATGAATTATTCCGTTTTCTTTGAGACGAGTTTGGCTATTATAGCAATCCTAAATGATTTTCTATGTATAAGTGTACTGATTATTTTTGGGGAAATCAAATGTATGTTCCTTAGTGAAGAACTCAAACAAAAATTTGATAAGCTGTTGCGGCATTTAAATTGTATGTCAAAAAAAATCAAAGTCTTGTGGGGAGTAGGGGTTGGGCGTCTCGCCCGCCCTGAATATACAATTTAAATGCGCGACAGCTTAATCAAGTTTTGCATATAATTGTACCGTAATCATCATAATGATTTAGAATTGCTATAGGGGCGGACAAGTTACGGTCAATGTACCAAATATCTTTGGCTTTACAAGCCTTAACCACGACCCAGCCAGGAGTATTTGAGAACTGACTGACGCCGAATTTGCAGCGTTGCAAGTAAGTCCTACATCTCTGCTTCCTAGTAGCGACATCGCCGCGATTTCCCAAAGTGGCGGCCCGGCTTTGCAAGGGGCGGTAACATTTAGTTCTGTGGGAGTCAATCCCGTTCAAGGTTTAGTGGAACTGCCGCAAAATGTGGTCAATCCGGCTGCGTTAATTGCTGCAAATCCCTGCATCCAAGCGGCCGAGAACGAGTTTACTGTGACTGGTCGGGGGGGATTGCCACCGAGTCCTCACGAGGTTCTCAGCAACGCTCCATCGCCGTTTCCGTGGGTGGAGCCAGCGGTAGGTGGAAGTCAGCAAATAGAAGGTCAACGAGCATCCATAGAAGAAGTTCGGCCAACAGAAATTATTCCCGCTCAAGGTTGGGTAATGGACGATCGAGGAAAAGTAACGCTGGTAGCCTATAATTCAGGTGGTGGTGCATCTCTTCGCAGTCCGAAACCGACGGGTGTTTGCGTACCTCGATAGGTACTCTTCAGGTTTTAGCTAATCCCTCGCTATTTTCCTAATACTAAATTAACCACACTTCAAAGATGCAGCGCCAATCTTCAGCCCTATTTTTTGCATTTTTACTGCTGTTTCCTTTCCCTGCGATCGCCCAAATCATCCCCGATAGCAGCTTGGGTACCGAAAGTTCGCGCACAGTTCCCGACACGATTAATAACTTACCATCGGACAGAATAGAAGGCGGTGCAACTCGCGGTGTTAACCTCTTTCACAGCTTGCGCGAATTTAACATCCGTGAAGGGCGGGGAGCCTATTTTGCCAATCCTAACGGAATTGCTAACATTTTCACCCGCGTTACTGGTGGCAACCCTTCTAATATTTTAGGAACTCTGGGAGTTTTGGGAAACAGTAACTTGTTTTTACTTAATCCCAAAGGGATTGTCTTTGGCCCCAATGCTCGGTTAGATTTGCGCGGCTCATTTATCGGTTCAACTGGTAGCGGAGTTCTATTTGATAATGGATTTGAATTTAGTGCAGCTAATTCTAATGCAGTGCCATTATTAGCGATCAATATTCCTGTGGGTTTAAGATTTAGAGACAATCCCGGTACAATTGTCAACTCTTCCCAAACACTGGCTCCTACATCAGCCTTACCGCCACTCCCCATAGAAATTCCGGCGTTTGAAAAACTCGGTTTAGCAGTAGACCCCGGTCAAACTTTAGCCTTAATTGGCGGTGACATTCAACTACAAGGAGGAAATCTAACTGCTTATACCGGACAAATTCTTCTCGGTAGTGTCAACAGTCCAGGTTTAGTGCAATTTGAACCAACAGCTTTAGGTCTGAATTTAAACTATGGCAATATTCAGAACTTCGGGAATATTGAAATGAACGGTGCATTTATAAATACCAGCGGATTAGGAGGTGGGAAAGTCGATATTCGAGGTGGAAATATTAATCTTAATGGTTCAGGAATTTATGGACTGACACTCGGAAATATCGATGGTAGAGGCATTAATATCAATTCCCAAAACTTACGATTAGAGGGGGGGGCGCAAATTTTCGCCTCCACACTGGGAGAGGGGAGAGGAAGCGATATCAACATCCGCGCTACTGACTCAGTAGAAATGATCGGGTTGGGAATTGAGGGCTATCAGCAGCTTACAGAAAATTTTCAGACATCTGGAACAGGCAACCCTTTTATTTCGCAAATTGTTCTGTTCACTAGCGCTCTTGGCAGTGGAGCAGCCGGAGATATTAACATTGAAGCCGGACGGCTGTTGATGAGCAATGGGGTAGTGGGCGGTGCCCCCACCTTTGGTGCTGGGAATGGCGGAAATCTGGCTATCCGCGCCAACACCGTCGAACTCGTCAGTTCAACGCTCTATAACGGAACAACGAACGAAAGCACTGGTCAAGGTGGAAACATCTCTGTTGAAGCGCAACGTTTAATACTGCGCGATGGCGGTGCGTTTGCCAGCTTCAGCCTTAGTGATGGAGCATCGGGGAATATCGCGATTAAAGCGAGTGAATCTGTGGAATTATCGGGTAGTCTTCCTGTAGGTCTAGGGCAAACTCGGCTCGGCACGAATACTTTTGATGGGAATGGAAAAGGTGGGGATATTACGATCGACACTAAGCGGCTGAGTGTTTCTAATGGAGCCACAATTAGTTTAACGACTGGTGCTATTTTTGGCGAAGTCGTGTTTTCTACAAGTGGGGGGACGGGAGGAAATTTAACTGTGAGAGCCTCCGAGTCTATAGAAGTGAGTGGCGAGTCAAGATTTTTGGAGAATGCGGGCTATGTAGCAAGTTCTTTTGTTACTCAAACTGCAAGTTCTGGTAGAGGTGGAGATATCCGCCTCTCAACACCTAAACTAACTGTGCAGAATGGCGGCGTTATTTCTGCGGCTTCTTTGGGTATAGCAGATGCAGGAGATATTACAATTAATGCCGATCGCCTAGCAGTGCAAGGTATTGGGAGTAACAGTGGGTTGAGGAGTGGAATTGAGGCCTCGGTTGGTAGGGCGTTTAATGCTGTAAATCCCACTGCTAGCGGAAATGCAGGCTCGTTGAATTTGAATGCTAATCAATTGATTCTGCGGGATAGTGCAGTTGTTAATGTTCAATCTTCAGGAACAGGTAGGGCTGGCAATATTAACGTTGTAGCTAACTCAATCTCCCTGGATAATAAAAGCATCATTGATGGCACAACCGTCTCTGGTACGGGGGCAAATATTAACCTGCAAGCGCAAGACATTCAGTTGCGGCGCGGCAGTCGAATCACCACGGATGCAGGTATTTCTGAGGGCGGTAATATCAGAATTAATAGCGATATTTTGGTAGCTTTACCGCGAGAGAATAGTGATATTACAGCTAATGCTCGCACAGCTAGGGGCGGACAAGTTACGGTCAATGTACCAAATATTTTTGGCTTTACAAGCCTTAACCGCGACCAAGCCAGGAGTAGTTTAGGACTGACTGATGCTGAATTTGCAGCGTTGCAAGTAAGTCCGACTTCTCTAATTCCTACCAGCGATATTGCGGCGATTTCCCAAAGTAGCGGCCCGGCGTTGCAAGGTACTGTAACATTTAGTGCTTCTGGGGTGAATCCGGCTCAAGGTTTAGTGGAACTGCCGCAAAATGTGGTCGATCCGGCTGCTTTAATTGCGGCAAATCCCTGCACGCAAGAGGCCGAGAGTGCATTTACCGTCACTGGTAAAGGAGGAGTGCCACCGAGTCCTAATGATGCCCTCAGCACCGCTCCAGCGCCCTTTCCTTGGGTGGAACCAGCGGTAGGTGGAAGTGAGCAAATAGAAGGAAAAAGACCATCCATAGAAGTTCGACCAACAGAAATTATTCCCGCTCAAGGTTGGGTAATGGACGATCGAGGACAAGTAAGGCTGGTAGCATATAATTCAGGTGGTGCATCTATTCGCAGTCCGAAATCGACGGGTGTTTGCGTACCTCAATAGGTACTCTTCAGGTTTTAGCTAACCCTTCGCTATTTTCCTAATATTAAATTAATCAGATTTAAAAAATGCAGCGCCAATCTTCCGCCCTATTTTTTGCATTATTACTGCTGTTTCCTTTCCCGGCGATCGCCCAAATCATCCCCGATAATTCCCTGGGCGCAGAAAGTTCACGGACTGTTCCCGACACGATTAATAACTTACCATCGGACAGAATAGAAGGCGGTGCAACTCGCGGCGTTAACCTATTTCACAGCTTGCGTGAATTTAACATCCGTGAAGGGCGGGGAGCCTATTTTGCCAATCCTAACGGAATTGCCAATATTTTTACCCGCGTTACGGGTGGCAATCCTTCTAATATTTTAGGCGTGTTGGGAGTGCAAGGGAATGCCAACTTATTTTTACTTAATCCCAAAGGAATTGTCTTCGGCCCCAAGGCGAGGCTAGATTTGCGTGGTTCATTTTTAGCAAGTTCAGCAGATAGCGTAGTTTTCGATAATGGCTATCAATTCAGCAGCAGCAATTCCCAATCAATACCGCTGTTAAATGTCAATATACCTATCGGTTTAAACTTACGAGAAAATCCGGGAAAAATCATTAACTCTTCAGCAGCACCAGCCTTGACTTTACCACAATTACCCGCTGGCATCCCGCAGATTTTTAATAACATCGGTTTAGGAGTTGGGCCGGGACAAACTCTCGCCCTAGTGGGGGGAGATATTGGATTAAATCAGGGAACACTCACTGCATCAACCGGACAAATTTTGTTGGGTAGCGTCGCTAGTCCGGGGATAGTTGGATTGGGGGCAACGCCATTGGGATTAAGTTTAAACTATGACAAGATTTCCAACTTTGGTAATATTGAAATAACCAACGGCTCACTGATAAATACCAGTGGAATCGGTGGTGGCAAAGTCGAGATTCGAGGTGGAAATGTCAACCTCAACAATGGGCGAATTTATGCGCTGACTTTGGGAAATATCGATGGTAGGGGCATCGATATTAACGCTCAACTGTTTCGGGCTCAAGGTGGAGCGCAAATCTCCACCATGACACTAGGAAGTGGTGCCGGAGGCGCTATCAACATCCGCGCTACCGACTCAGTAGAAACGCTCGGAATTGGATTAGATAACTATAGAGTGTTTGGTGGTAATTATACGGTATCTGGCTCTTTCGACCCTTTTGACCCCCAACTTGTCCTAATCACTGGCACTAATAGCATGGGAGCCGCCGGAAACATCACGATCGACACCGGAAAACTGTTAATAGACAATGGAAGCGCATTGACTACCGGCACCTTCAGTGCTGGCAACGCCGGAAATATAACCATCCGTGCCGGGGTTTTAGATATGGTCGCTTCTGCAATCCACAGTGGCTCACTTGTGGGGAGTACGGGTAGGGGAGGAAATCTCACCTTTGAGGGAGAACGTTTAACCGTGAGCGATGGTGCTGCTCTGATCAGCCTCACCCGCGGTGAAGGAGGAGCGGGGAATATCAACATTAAAGCGAATGAATCAGTAGAAGTGCTGCGGACTCCCACTGGAAGTCCCGTAGCAAGTTTAATTGGCTCAACTGCGAGCGGTGTGAATGGGCAAGCCGGGGACATTAATATCGACACGAAGCGGTTGATTGTCTCCCAAGGAGGCGGAATTAGTTTATCTAGCGGAGCAGTTGTGGGCAACCAACCGTTGAATACAACTGGGGGGCCCGGAGGTAATTTGACAGTTAGGGCCACTGAGTCAGTAACAGTCGAGGGTAGTTCTGGAGTTTTGGCGAACGGGAGTCGGAATCCCAGTTTCATCTGCGCTGATGCCAATACTGCTAATCGAGGAGGGAGTATCAACATTTCTACACCTGTACTGACTCTCCGGGATGGAGGAGTAATTAGCACTGCATCTTTAGGCCAAGGAGATGCAGGAAGTATCACAATTGATGCGGGTCGTGTAGAAGTTATTGGGAATGGGGGTCAAGGTGAATTTAACAGTCAAATTCAGACTTCCGTTGGGATTGCATCTGAACTTATAGATCCTAATGCTACGGCTAACGGAGGTTCGTTGAATCTAAATGTCGGGGAATTGATTCTTCGGAATGAAGGAACACTCAATCTCCAAGCTTTGGGATCGGGACGGGCTGGTAACATTAACGTCAAAGCAGACTCAATTTTTCTTGAGAACCAAAGCAGCATTGACGGTAGAACGGCATCCGGCCCCGGAGCAAATATTAACCTTGAAGCACGAGATATCCAGTTACGCCGAGGGAGCAGAATTACAACTGATGCAAGTATTTCTGAGGGTGGCAATATCAACATTAAAAGCGATATTCTGGTGGCTTTACCCAACGAAAATAGCGATATTACTGCTAATGCGCGATCGGCCCAAGGTGGTCGCGTTAATATTAATGTCCCGAATGTTTTCGGGTTTACATCAGTCACTCGTGAACAGGTTCGAGCGAGTTTGGGATTAACAGATACTGAATTTGCAGCGTTGCAAGTAAGTCCGACTTCTCTAATTCCTACCAGCGATATTGCGGCGATTTCCCAAAGTAGCGGCCCGGCTTTGCAAGGTACTGTAACATTTAGTTCTTCTGGGGTGAATCCTGCTCAAGGTTTAGTGGAACTGCCACAAAATGTGGTCAATCCGGCTGCGTTAATTGCGACAAATCCCTGCATCCAAGGGGCCGAGAGTGAGTTTACAGCTACTGGGAAAGGAGGAGTGCCACCCAGTCCTAATGATCTCCTCAGCAGCCCTCTATCGCCGTTTCCGTGGGTGGAGCCAGCGGTAGGTGGAACTCAGCAAGTAGAAGGCGAAAGAACATCCATAGAAGTTCGGCCAACAGAAATTATGCCCGCTCAAGGTTGGGTAATGGACGATCGAGGAAAAGTAACGCTGGTAGCCTATAATTCTGGTGGTGGTGCATCTATTCGCAGTCCGAAACCGACGGGTGTGTGCGTACCTCAATAGGTACTCTTCAGGTTTTAGCTAACCCGTTGCTATTTTCCTCATACTAAATTAACAGGAATTAAAAGATGCCCCGCCACTCTTCTGCCCTATTTTTTGCATTCTTACTGCTGTGTCCTTTCCCGGCGATCGCCCAAATCATCCCCGATAATTCCCTGGGCGCAGAAAGTTCACGGACTGTTCCCGATACTATCAACAACTTACCCTCAGATAGAATCACTGGCGGTGCAACTCGCGGCGTTAACCTCTTTCACAGCTTGCGCGAATTTAACATCCGTGAAGGGCGGGGAGCTTATTTTGAAAATCCCAGCGGAATTACCAACATCTTCACCCGCGTTACGGGCGGCAACCCTTCTAATATTTTAGGAACTCTGGGAGTTTTGGGAAACAGTAACTTATTCTTAATTAACCAGAAAGGAATTGTTTTCGGTCCCAATGCGCGGTTAGATTTGCGCGGTTCATTTTTAGCAAGTTCAGCAGATAGCATAGTTTTCAATAATGGCGAGCTATTCAGCAGCAGCAATCCCCAGTCATTACCTTTGTTAAATATCAATATACCTATCGGTTTAAACTTTCGAGAAAATCCGGGAAAAATCATTAACTCTTCAGCAGCACCAACCTTAAATTTACCACAATTACCAAGGGGAATCCCGCAGATTTTCAATAACATCGGTTTAGGAGTTGAGCCCGGACAAACTCTTGCACTATTGGGGGGAGATATTGAATTAAATCAGGGAACACTCACGGCATCAACCGGACAAATTTTGTTGGGTAGCGTCGCTAGTCCGGGGATAGTTGGATTGGATACAACGCCATTGGGATTAAGTTTAAACTATGACAAGATTTCCAACTTTGGGAATATAGAAATAAGCAACGGCTCACGGCTCAATACCAGTGGACTAGGTGGCGGCAAAGTCGATATTCGAGGTGGAAATGTCAACCTCAACAATGGGCGAATTTATGCACTGACTTTGGGAAATATCAATGGTAGGGGCATCGATATTAACGCTCAAAATTTTCGGGCCCAAGGTGGGGCGCAAATCTCCACTCTGACAGCAGGAAGTGGTGTCGGAGGCGCTGTGAATATCCGGGCTACCGACTCAGTAGAAATGAACGGGATTGGATTGCCTCTGTATACAGTTTTTGCCGGTAAGTATTTGCTATCTGGATCGATCGCCCCTTTTGACCCCCAACTTGTCCTAATTACTGGCACTGCTGGCAGGGGAAATGCCGGAAGCATTACAATCGACACCGCAAAACTCTTGATGAACAATGGAAGTGCATTGACTACCGGCACCTTCAGTACGGGTAACGCCGGAAAGATAACCATCCGTGCTAGGGTTTTCGATCAAGTCAGTTCTGCGGTCAACAGCGGCACATTTACCGGGAGTGCGGGTGAGGGAGCAGATTTTTCCTTTGAGGGAGAGCGTTTAACCGTAAGTGATGGTTCTGCTTTACTCAGCATAACTCGCGATCGAGGATCATCGGGGGATATTAACATTAAAGCTTCTGAAGCAGTAGAAGTGCTGCGGACTCCTCCTCGAAGTCCCGTAGCAACCTTAATGGCCTCAACTGCCGGCGGCGTGAATGGGCAAGCTGGGGACATTAATATCGATACGAAGCGCTTGAGGATTTCAGACGGAGGCGGAATTAGTTTATCTAGCGGCTCAGTTGTGGGCAACCAACCCTTTAATACAACTGGGGGGCAAGGAGGTAATTTTACACTTAGGGCCACTGAGTCAGTAACAATAGAGGGTATTTCTGGAGTTTTGGCGAACGGCAGTCGGGGCCCCAGTTTTATCTCCGCTGATGCCAACGCTGCTAACCGGGGAGGAAGTATGAATATTTCTACACCCGTATTGACTCTCCGAGGTGGGGGAGTGATGACTACTGCATCTTTAGGCAAAGGAGAAGCCGGAAGCATTACCATTGATGCGGGGCGTGTAGAAATTATTGGTAATGGGGGTCAAGGTGAATTTAACAGTCAAATTCAGACTTCCGTGGGGATTGCCTCTCGCGTTAGAAATCCCAATGCTACGGCTAACGGAGGTTCGTTGAATCTGAATGTTGGGCAATTGATTCTTCGCAATGGGGGAACACTCAATCTGCAAGCCTTGGGTTCGGCACGGGCTGGTAACATTAACGTGAAAGCAGATTCAATTTTCCTTGACAATCAAAGCAGCATTGACGGTAGAACTGAATCCGGTGCCGGAGCAAATATTAACCTTGAAGCACGGGATCTCCAGTTGCGTCGAGGGAGCCGAATCACAACTGATGCCAGTATTTCTGAGGGTGGCAATATCAACATTAAAAGCGATATTCTGGTTACTCTTCCCAACGAAAATAGCGATATTACGGCTAATGCGCGATCGGCCCAAGGTGGTCGCGTTAATATCGATGTCCCGAATGTTTTTGGGTTTACATCAGTCACTCGTGAACAGGTTCGAGCGAGTTTGGGATTAACAGATACTGAATTTGCAGCGTTGCAAGTAAGTCCGACTTCTCTAATTCCTACCAGCGATATTGCGGCGATTTCCCAAAGTAGCGGCCCGGCTTTGCAAGGTACTGTAACATTTAGTTCTTCTGGGGTGAATCCTGCTCAAGGTTTAGTGGAACTGCCGCAAAATGTGGTCGATCCGGCTGCTTTAATTGCGGCAAATCCCTGCACGCAAGGGGCCGAGAGCGCATTTACTGCTACTGGGAAAGGAGGAGTGCCACCGAGTCCTAATGATGCCCTCAGCACCGCTCCAGCGCCCTTTCCTTGGGTGGAAGAGGCAGGAAATTCGGCAACGAGCAATGTAGAGGATTTAACCGATGTAACCGATCGAGGGAAGAAGGAAGAAGGGGAAATCCCCGATCGGGAAGTTGTTCCGGCGCAAGGTTGGGTGGTGAATGCGAAAGGAGAAGTTATGCTTGTTGGATATAATCCGGGTAATGCTGCTGACTCTCGTAATCCTCGACCGAGTTCTGTTTGTGTGCCGCGTTGAAATTAGGTTGTTTTTAAACCGCAGATGTAGGCGGATTAACGCGGATTAACGCAGATAAAGAATAAGATCTATTTGGGTTAATTAGTAGGTGTGTCTGCGGTTGTAATTTTATTTTCTAAATATGAAGTTTACCCGATCGCTCCGGCAAGTAATTCTGTTATTTGTGATTTCCTGTCTGCTATCCGTTGCGATTCCTCCCGGAGTTGCTCAGGTTAATCCACCACAAGCGGTGCAGCTTGTCCGACAAGCTCGAACTCTGTACCAAGAGGAACGTTTTTCGGAAGCTGTACCGTTGTTGCAGCAAGCGGCGACCCAGTTTGAGGCAAAAGGCGAAAATCTCGATCGCGCCACAGCTTTGAGTAATTTAGCTGCAACCTACGGGCAGTTGGGGCTTTGGGAACAAGCAGAACAAGCTGTAAATTCGAGTTTGTCGGCAGTGCGAACACAAGCCAACACTCCCGAACAGCAGCGGATTTTGGCTGAAACTCTCAACATTCAAGGACAGTTGCAACTTGAACGGGGGCAGACTCAAAATGCGATCGATAACTTGGAGTTAAGCGCTAAAATTTTCGAGCAAATTGATAGAAAGAACCAAGTTTTTCAAGTTCAAATTAATCAAAGTCGGGCTTGGGAAACTCTCGGACTTTATCCCAGGGCTTGCAAAATGCTGTTAGCTTCTTTCAAGTTGGAAAACCAAACTTGCGAAGTTTCGACAGCGGGTGTGGAAACTTTGAAAAATCAGCCTGTTTCTATCGAACAAGTCCGGGCAACTCATGCTTTAGGGCGGGTACTGCGGGTTTTGGGACAACTGGAACGATCGCAGGATGTGCTTTCGGCGGGCCTCGAAGCAGCCCAAAAATTAGGTAGCCGATCAGAGGAGGCTGCAATTTATCTCAATCTGGGCAATACGGTACGGGCTAAAAGCAATAAACCGGGTTTGACACCAGAACAGCGGGCTGATTGGGAACGCTTTGCCCTAGAGTATTATGGTCGATCGATCCAGGCGATCCCTGATCGATCGCTTTTACAAATTCAAGCAAAGTTAAACCAATTGAGTTTGTTGATCGATCGCCAAGATTGGTCTGAAGCAGAGGCTTTGTGGCGTTCTCTAGAACCTCAAACCGATCAATTTGGGTCGAACCGCGCCGGACTTTACGCTCAAATTAATCTAGCTCAAAGCTTGATAAAATTAGCTCAGTCGCCTGCGAAAACTTTGAGTTTAAGCGATATTGACACAATGCTCGATCGCTCTGTCGAAAGAGCAAACCGTTTGGGCGATCAACGAATACAAGCTTATATTCTGGCAGCAAAAGGCAAACTATCGGAAATCCAACAGCAGTATCAGAAAGCGGAAAATCTCACTATTCAGGCTTTGACTTTAGCACCAGCGTTTCAATCTCCCGATATTGCTTACCAATTGTTTTGGCAACTGGGACGAATTCGGAAAGCTCAGGGAAATACAGAAGGGGCGATCGCTCAATATACTCAAGCTGTGAATGTACTGTCTTCTCTGCGGGGCGATTTGGTGACAGTCAATCCCGAAGTGCAATTTTCGTTTCGGGAAAGTGCCGAACCGGTTTATCGGGAATTAGTCGGGATGCTTTTGCAAGAGGAATCTCCCAGTCAAGCTAAATTGAAACAGGCGCGCCAAACGGTGGAATCTTTGCAGTTGGCGGAATTGGACAACTTTTTTCGGGATGCTTGCGCTGATGCTAAACCAAAGTCGATCGAGGAAATTGATCCGACAGCGGCGGTGATTTATCCGATTATTTTGAGCGATCGTTTGGAGGTAATTTTGTCAATTCCCGGCAAACCCCTGCGCCGCTACGCTACGAAGAAGTCTCAAGCTGACCTGGAAACTGCCTTCAGACAAGCCAAAAATACCATCAGGCCTGCTTCTTTCCCCCGCAACAGGAGGCAAGCGGTTGAACAGGTTTACGACTGGTTAATCCGCCCCGCAGAGGCGGATTTGACCGCCGCCGGGATTAAAACCCTGGTATTTGTGCTCGACGGTTACTTGCGAAATCTGCCAATGGCGGTACTGCACGACGGTGAAAAGTTTTTGGTAGAAAAATACAGTATTGCTTTGGCGCCGGGATTGCAATTGCTGGCACCGAAACCGCTGAACAAAGTCAAGTTAAAAGTGCTCACCGCTGCCCTCTCCGAAGCGCGTCAAGGCTTCTCGGCTTTGCCGGGGGTGAAGGAGGAAGTTCAGCAAATTGCAGCCGAGATGCCGGCGAGTTCGCTGCTGAATGAAGATTTTGTCAGCGGGCGATTGCACGATCGAATTAAAGCTTTGTCTTACCCGATCGTCCATTTGGCAACTCACGGTCAGTTTAGCTCGAATGCAGCGGATACTTTTATTGTGACTTGGGATCAGAAAGTGAATGTTAAGGAGTTCGATCAACTGCTGCGAGCCCGCACTGGGGAGAGACAACAGCCGATCGAACTTTTGGTTTTGAGCGCTTGCGAAACTGCTTCGGGCGATAACCGCGCGGCTTTGGGTTTGGCGGGGGCCGCAATTCGATCGGGTGCCCGCAGCACCGCCGCCACCCTTTGGCAAGTCAACGACGAATCTACAGCTATCTTTATGACTGAGTTTTACCGGCAGCTTGCTTCTTCTAAAACCAGCAAAGCTGAAGCCCTCCGCAACGCTCAATTAACTCTGTTGCAAAACCCAGAGTATCAGAATCCGTATTTCTGGGCACCTTTCGTGCTTGTGGGCAATTGGCAGTAATTTAAGATGGGGAATCGGGCATTGGGGATTGGGAATTGGGCATGGGGCATGGGGCATCGGGCATGGGGCATGGGGGATTGGGCATCGGGCATCGGGCACCGGGCATCGGGCATCCGGCATGGGGGCATTGGGGATTGGGCTGGCAGACAACAGTCAACAGTCAACAGCCAACAGTCAACAGTCAACAGACAACAGACAACTGACTCAAATGCAGTTGGTTTTTTGTTAAAGTTTGTAAACTGTTAAGAGTGCTTTTTGCATCTAATATTTTTTCGAGGAGTCCCATGAAGCAACTTTTGATTGCTGAGCGCTTTTGCCTAATTGCCCACGTCTTGTCAATGGCTTTTGGATTGGCAGGGTTGCTGCTGATTTTACCCCGTCCCGAATTGGTGATGAGTTTGCCACCAGCAGGGCAAACGCTATTCCAGTGGGGGATGGCTGGGGGTGGAGTAGTTTATATCATCTTTGGTGCAGCAGCAGTTGCTCTCTATTCCTTGCGGACGTTGGGTTGGGGTGCAACTCTGGGTTTTTTACTGCCTTCTGTGTTTTTGTCCTTGAGTAGCGAGTTGTTGGGAACGAGTACGGGTTTTCCCTTCGGCCACTACCATTATTTGAGCGGTTTGGGCTACAAAATTGCAGGGCTGGTGCCCTTTACAATTCCCCTCTCGTGGTTTTATCTGGGACTGGTTTCCTATGTAATTGCTCGCGCTGGAGTAGCTGGCGGTAAAGGTGAACTCAATTGGGTGCGCCAAATAGGGGCGATCGCCCTTGGTGCTTTGCTGCTAACTGCTTGGGATTTTGTACTAGATCCGGCGATGAGTCAAACTTCTGTGCCTTTTTGGGAGTTTGAGGAACTTGGGGCTTTCTTTGGAATGCCTTACCGCAATTTGGCTGGCTGGATGGGTACGGGGGCGCTATTTATGTCTGTAGCAGCTTTCTTGTGGAGAAAAACACCGATTAAATTAGAGCGATCGGAATTGGGTTTGCCCTTAATTGTTTATTTGGTAAACTTTGCTTTCGGAGCAATTATCACTGTAACTTCGTTGGATTCTCGGTTCTGGTTCCCGACATCGCTAGCGGTGCTTCTGGGTGTAGTTCCAGCGATCGCGTTAAGCTGGATCGCTAAACCTGCAGCAGGTGACGTAACCGAAACAATGCCGTCTTTGGATACATCTGTTATCACGGCTGAAATTCCACCTCAGCCCGTGGGCGTTTTGCGTAAGTGAGTTGGTAGTAAGCAACCCCGGCTGATTTAGCAAAAATTTACACTAAATTTTGAGCTAGTTTAAAAACCCGGTTTCTTGTAGAAACCGGGTTTTTCAGTGGCGATTTTTTCATGCCCAATTCATGTAATATGTTTGAGGCAAAAATTTAATAAAATTTTTAAATTGATATCAGTTACCAAAAAAATCAACTGTAAATAAGCTCCCAACCTATATCCCGTCAGTCATTCCCAATTATTCAATTATTCAATAGTATGGTTTTGCCGATCGCCCCTCACCTGTTCTCCCAACCGCTGACAAGTATCATCCCTGTCGCACTCTTGCTGCTACAATTGCCCGCCGCAGCCCTTCTGATGTCGCGTCTGATTAAAGGCCCATCGCGCATCCCGCCCCTGGAACCCGATTCGCCGACGCTGGATTTGTTGGGTAGTTGTACTGCGGTAGTACCGACTTTGAACGAAGCCGATCGAATTTCGCCTTGTTTGGAAGGATTAAGCCGCCAAAGTTATGAACTCCGAGAAGCGATCGTGGTTGACAGCTATTCGGTAGACGGAACCGGAGATTTAGTCAAAGCAGCAGCACAAAAAGACCCCCGGTTTCGCTTGATTAACGACGATCCGCTGCCGACGGGTTGGGTTGGGCGTCCCTGGGCGCTGAATGCGGGTTTTTTGGCAAGTTCCGAAAAGTGCGAGTGGATTTTGGGGATAGATGCGGATACTGTGCCGCATCCGGGCTTGATTGCAAGTTTGCTGAAGACGGCGAAAGCTGGAAATTACGATTTGATTTCGCTCTCGCCGCAGTTTATCCTCAAGTATCCGGGGGAGTTGTGGCTGCAACCTGCTTTGTTAATGACTTTGGTTTATCGGTTCGGGCCGACGGGGACTGGCGGGGATGTGCCGGAACGGGTGATGGCGAACGGTCAGTGTTTTCTCTGTAAGCGCGAGGTTTTGGTGGCATTGGGGGGCTATGAGGTCGCGAGGGGTTCGTTTTGCGATGATGTGACTCTGGCTCGCTATGCGGCTGCTAAGGGCTTTAAGGTGGGCTTTTTGGATGGGGCTAAGGTGTTGAAGGTGCGGATGTATGAGGGGGCGATCGAGACTTGGAATGAATGGGGTCGATCGCTGGATTTAAAAGATGCTGCTTCAAGCGGTCAAATTTGGGGCGATTTGTGGCTGTTGCTGGCGGTTCAAGGTTTGCCGGTGCCGATTGTGTTGTGTTATTTGCTGTTTGGTTCGCTGCCGGCGGTTGGTGTATTTCCGCACTTTTGGCTGTTGGGATTGAATGTATTTTTGGTTGCGGTGCGATCGGCTTTGTGTTTGGCGATCGCTCCTTCCTACGATACAACTGGCGCATCGGGTAAATGGCTGTTTTGGCTGTCACCTTTAGCCGATCCGCTGGCGTTTTTACGAATTCTAATTTCTGCTTTAAATCAGCCTACTCAGTGGCGCGGCCGAAAGTATGAATAATCGTTAAATTTTTGCTAGACCTTTTAAAATTGGTAGAAGTGCGATCGCTGTGGAGACGAACAACCCAAGCCCTGAAAACATCCTCGCTCCGTTAACCTTAATCAGCCTGGAAATCAATAACGTATTAATGTCATTGCTCACGGGGATTGTTAGCTAGCGCGCCCCATTACTCACAAGTTAAGCTAAAAGCACTATTGTCAATGAGTAAAATTACTCATCTTTTACCTGTTGACCCAATTA